>SCTP01000267.1 GCA_004322325.1 Gammaproteobacteria bacterium
AGTTGAAATTGATATTTTTGGTGAAGTCAGCTACTACCCTTCTATGCATATTGGCCAAGATATTAAAATGTTTGCCGATAGCGTTGATGGAGTTAACCCCATGGTCTATCCTTCCCATTTTTGGCCTTATCAAAAATATTCTGCTGAACCCTATAAAACAATTAATAATTCTTTAAATGCACTTATCAGCCAATTTGATGGTAATGCACCGTTTAAAGTACATGCCTTCATTGAAGCGGCAAATTTTCACTATTTAAAAAAGACTTCTGATGCAGAAAAGCAAAAATATTTATTACAAGAAATTCGTGCTGTAGAAGATGCAAAAGGCGCATCTGGTTGGTATGTGTGGAGTGCCAATAATGTTTATGATAATTTATTTCAGGTGTTAAAAAATAATAAGACAAGGTCAGCTATGGAAAAAACCGTATCTTATTTTCACGAGTCTCATCATCGCTATCACTTTCTATATCAATTTTCTCAAAAGGAGGGTTAAAGAAAATAACAAACCTTGGTAAACACATTCGCTTCTCAGGCTCTACCTGAATAATGGGTGGAGGTAGTACCTCTCCAAAAGCATAAGTAGAAGAGGGTTCACCAAAAGTATTTTTCCACTCCTCTTCTAGTTCCTTAACTAATAATTTCACCTCAGACTGATTACGATTTATCACAATAATTTTCCTCTTAGAAAGGCAAAAAATATACTGGCTTTTAACCCCTAAGTCTATTAAATTACATAGGTGAAAGTATTTATGAGTAAGCCCCATCATGAAGCAGGCATTAATCATCATCCTCCTTATCTCCCTATTTTTGATCGTGTTATCATTATGGGGATTTTACTCAGCTATACGTCCCATTAAATTAATTAGCTCCACGACCCCAGCTCATTTTAATATTCGTTACGAAAATGTTTCATTTTTTACGAAAGATGGTATTCAATTAAATGGTTGGTTTATTCCATGTTCCCATCCCAAAGCAAAAACCATCATTTTATTGCATGGCTATCCTGCCGATAAAGGCGATATCCTCCCTTCACGCATTTTTTTGCATAAAAATTACAATTTACTTTTTTTTGATTTTCGTTACCTTGGTAAAAGTGGCGGTTATTATTCTACCCTTGGTAAAGAGGAAGTATTAGACTTACAAGCTGCTATTCGCTATTTACAGTCAAGAGGCATAAATGAAGTAGGTGTATGGGGTTTTTCACTAGGAGGGGCTGTTGCGTTAATGGCTGCGCCTAGCACCCCTGAAATTAAAGCCATTGTATCTGAATCCAGTTATGCCCGCCTAGATTGGATGGCTTATGAATATTATCATCTCCCCCTATTCCGTTATGTACTTGGTGAGTTAACGCGATTATGGGGGATTATTTTTCTACATTATGATATTAGAGAAGTCTCCCCTTTAATCGCCGCTGAAAAAATCAATATACCTGTATTATTAATCCATTCGAAACACGATAAGGTTACTCCATTTAAAAATGCTTTAGCTTTAGAACAAGCACTTAAGCATGATCCTCATTTAGAA
>SCTP01000268.1 GCA_004322325.1 Gammaproteobacteria bacterium
GTTGCAGATTCCAGATGCTATTTTAAAAACAGAAAGTGAAGCAGAGATATTAAAATACATAAGAAGCCAACTAGAAACACCAGCTGCTTTTTATGCTAAATCAGATGAAATGCATATTGATGTTATTAAATTAAAAACAGGAACAGTACTAGAATGTTATTCGCAACCTCACAAACTCAACGATAAAATAATAGGACGTATCTTAGATTTTCACGATATTACTGAACGCGACAAGCTAGAAAATCGATTAATCTATCAAGCAACACATGATACGCTAACAGGATTAGGTAATCGCGTTGACTTAATCGAAAAAATGCAAACTGCAATAAAGACAGCAGAAAAAAATAATTCTCATTTTGCGGTATTATTTCTTGATTTTGATCGATTCAAATTAGTCAACGACAGCTTAAGCCATGTCGCTGGCGATGAATTATTACGATCAGCCGCGTCCCGCTTGCAAGCAGAGATAAGCAAAGAAGATATCCTCGCACGATTAGGCGGGGATGAATTTGTGATTGTGTTGACCAATGTCCATAATAAAAAAACACTTTCCGCTAAAGTTAAAAAAGTAATGTCTGCTTTTCAACAACCTTTCGATATCGGGGAACGAAAGTTAACGTTAACCGTCAGCATTGGGATTAGCCTTTATCCAAAAGATGGCACAACCGTTGATATCTTGCTGCGCAACGCCGATGCAGCCATGTATCTGGCCAAAGGGCACAAAGGTAATAATTTTCAATTTTATGTTCCCGAAATGAATCTACGCAGTCTCGCTGAACTCGATCAAGAAACAGAGCTGCGAGAAGCCATTGCAAAAGGAGAATTTTTCCTCTGCTATCAACCCGAATTCGATTTAGTCAATGAAAAATTAGTCGCAGTTGAAGCATTATTACGCTGGCAGCATCCTACCAAAGGCGTATTATTGCCCATTGATTTTATTCCCTTAGCAGAAGAAACAGGATTAATTATTCCTATCAGTGAGTGGGTGATGAAAACCGCTTGCGAACAAAATAAATTTTGGCAAGATGCAGGTTTTGAACCTATCCGAGTAGCTGTTAATATCACCGCACAACAATTCAAGTTACAAAATTTAACTAAAAAAGTACGCGAGGTTTTGTCAGAAACAGGATTAAAACCAGAGTATTTAGAATTAGAGCTCACTGAAAACGTACTTCTCAGTAGCGCTGACATTATTAATACCATTCAAGAATTAAAAACATTAAACATTACGATCGCGGTTGATGATTTTGGCACAGGCTATTCCAGTTTAAGCTATTTACACAAAATACCACTCGACCGCCTAAAAATTGATGCTTCTTTTATTCAACACATTCAATCCGCCTCCGATGATGAAGTAATTATTCGTGCTGTGATTGCAATGGCGAAAAGCTTAAATTTAGAAGTCATTGCTGAAGGGGTTGAAACGTTAGATCAGTTAAATTTCCTTAAAAAATATGAATGCGGTGATGTACAAGGATTTTATTTTAGCAAACCCTTAACCGCGCAAGAATTAGAAATCTTCTTGAAAAATTACCGCAATTTTAAATATGGCATGATCATGGAGTCTAAAGAATAAGCTATTATTACGCTGGCTCTTCCAGTGTATGAATAGGCATAACCGTACTCCATTGTTTACACCCTGGACATTGCCAATGCAACGCTTTACCAGCAAAGCCGCACGAGGTACATTGATAATCCGGTTTACTTGACAATACTTTCTTCATTAACTTCTGCAAAATAGATAAATCTTCTTTCGCTCTGCCTTCCACTGTCGAGATGTAAATATTGACAAAAAGATACAAACCTCTCAAAGAGGGATAGCGCCGCACATAATCACCCACAAAACTCGCTGCGACCTTATCACCTTTCCACTGACGAATACGCTCAGCAAGAATTAACACCACCGGCACACGTGGATATTCTTCCACTAAATTTTTTAAATAAGTCACTAATTCATCTTCTTGATTCAACTTTTCATAGCACGAGGCTAATAAATCAATTGCCTCAGAAAGATAATGCGGATTTTGTTCTTTAATTTGTTTCAAACTATATAAAGCTAGCTTGTAATCTTGTTGTGCCATCAAAGTTTTGGCTTTTAATAAACTTGCACGTGCACACGATTTATCGCTTTTTAAGGCTTTCTCCACATAATCTAAAGCGAGATCATACTGACTCTTGTGAAAATACGAATCAGCTAATTCACAATAATATTGCGCAATCACGGGTTGCATAGTTTGTCGCGTCACGGTTTCATATTTCAGTGCCGCCTGGACTGCATTTTCCCAATCTTTTTCTTGCTGATAAATATCGATTAATAGCCGATAAGCTTGTGCAGAATGCGACCTTGCATTGACGAGTTCCAGAAAAATCCGCTCAGCACGATCTAACATGCCCGCACTTAAATAATCTTGGCC
>SCTP01000039.1 GCA_004322325.1 Gammaproteobacteria bacterium
AGTTGTCTTTGAGTGTGTTTTACAAAATAAATCGCTTTGGAAAAAGCGGATAATAGCGCGGGGAGAAAAGAGAGACGATGACAAATGGATAAGTGATGAAGCTTGGAATATCTTTATGAAAAAGTAGATTAAGCACTTCTGAAACAAAGGGGTCAAGATCAATCACTGATCATCTTTCTCATAAAATAGAACATAATCAGTGGTTGATCTTGACCCTCTTGTTAAAACTTACATTTTTAACCGTCTCGACTCATTTTCTTCAATCAAAGAATCCATATCAGCCAGCAACTGCTCTGCCGTGGGTCGCAATGTGGGGCCTTGCACCCAACATCGTTTAATCACCTTACTGAGTTGATCATCGCAGCCTACTGGGATGGTTGGTCTTTGCCCTTTAAGCACAAATCGGATTATTTGATATGGATTGTCACTTGGGTATGGATCATTCTCACCATTATCAACAAGATCCCATGCCACCATTCCAAAACTATAAATGTCGCTTTTTGGTGTATATAGAGCTCCCAATATAACTTCTGGCGCCATACATGCTGGGGCACCAACAATTGTAGTACTCTCAATGTCTTTGTTAAGGTCTTCGAACTTTTTGGCCAAGCCAAAATCACCTAGCACAATGTCACCTTTGTCTACATCTATGAATACATTCGCAGTATTAACATCACGATGTATAATTTCTGCAGTTTTATGCAAAAACATTAAGGCATGAGCAAGTTGTTTTAGGATTTTGTAGCATTCCAAGGGAGTAAAAGGCTTGCCACTATTCCATGTCATATAGCGCATTAGAGATCGCCCTGATATATGCTGCATCGCAATGAGACACTGTATTTCATCACACATAGCACCATAAAATTCCACAATATATGGGGCGCGTAATTTAGTAAGCTCTTCCATTATCCTTATTTCGTTCTCATACTTCTTGATATGTTCTGGGTCAAACGGCGTCATTTTTTTGATAGCTGCTTTTTTACCATCCCACGTTCCTTCATATACCCTAGCATAAGCTCCCCTTCCTAAAAGCTCGCCAAGAACGATAGCTGTTGATGATTCATCGGAATTTCTGGGGGAGCCCATTACCACACCTGTTCATTTAATGATTTAATACGGTGGAATTGTAATAATTATGGTCGAAATTGTAAAGAATACTAAAAAATCTCTCTTAGGCCGCGTAGGGAACGATAATCTGCATCCTTGACAAAACACTAAAACCAAGTAATTATATACATTAAAACCAAGTAATTTAAAACATCAACTCCAAGTAAATAGGCTAACCATGGCAACCCCAGATGCAATAGCAGCCGCTTTAGCAAGAGTACGGATTCTGGCAGATGCAAGCCACACTCACATCATTCAATCCGCCGATATGTCACGCCCTGATCGCGAAATTTTACTCGCCACAGGATGGCTTCAAGAGATTATTAAAGGTTGGTACATGTTAGTACGGCCAGATATCGCTACGGGTGACACGACTGCATGGTATGCTAATTTTTGGGATTTTGTCCGCGTCTATCTCACCCATCGTTTTGATAACCTCTATTGTTTATCGGCTGAGTCGTCTCTTGACTTACATGTCGATAATCCCGTTGTGCCTCAACAAGTGATTGTCATGGTTCAACAAGGTGCGGGATTGCGAACACTTATGCATGGTACATCGCTACTGATGTATACTGATCCTAAAAATTTTCCAATAGAAATAATGCAAAAACAAGGTATCAATGTCATGAGCCTGCCCTATGCTTTATGTAAAGCAGCGCCCACTTACTTTCAAAATAAACCAAGAGATGCTGAACTTGCTTTAAGATCCATCAAAACACCGGATGAAATTAGTCGATTAATTATTCGCTACAATCTAAAAACGGCTGCCGCTCGTCTTATTGGTGCTTATCAATTTTTAAGAGATGATAAAATGGCAACTACCATTAAAAATGATTTAGCAACAGTAGGCATATTGGTGCATCCGACTAACCCGTTTCAACAAACTGCACCCTTATTAATGACAACACGATTAAAGTCACCTTATGCAGGGCGTATTCCTGCTATGTGGGCGGAAGCACGGGATACTGTTATTAAACATTTTCCGTCTCCGCCGGGATTACCTAAACATCCTGAGACTTATTTACATAAAGTTGATGAAATTTATCAGTATGATGCTTATAACTCCCTCTCTATCGAAGGTTATCAAGTGACGAACGAATTGATTAATCGGGTGAAAAGCAATCGATGGAACCCGAGCAATAATATTGATGATAATAATTTTAGAAATGCCATAGCCGCAAAAGGTTATTATGACGCATTTCAACAAGTAAAAATGGATGTGGCGCGGATTAT
>SCTP01000269.1 GCA_004322325.1 Gammaproteobacteria bacterium
TCTGCTTCCACTTGAAAATACTTTTGTAACATTATCTCACTTGTCAGACGATGTGAAGCCTCCACTGCTGTATGAATCGAAAAAAAGTTTAATGGTGTTTTTATCTGAGATGAAAATTTATAAATATCTTTATGCTGCCAAAACCCATCCAAAAAGCATTCAAACTCTGGCAATGAAGTTAACTCAGAAGCAAAATGAAATCCAAGCCCCTCAGGAATAGACTTATGACGGTAATATTCAAAAGACAGACTACCAATATCTTTTCCTGCATCTAAAATATTTTTTGATGAAACTAATTCATCCGGTGTGATATTAAAATAATCTGCTGCGTCCTTAAAAAGTTGATGATGTGTTAATTTCATTCTTCCACGAGTATCCAAGCCAAATTCATCTACAACAGCATAGAGTAGATAAGCAGCGTGAGCCATTGCATGCCACATATCTAATTTATCCCAGTAATCATTAACGCGAAGTGATAGATTTAAAATTCCGCTTGGAGTTTGGCGATAAAATGCCCAAAGAGTTGCAAAAAATATTTTTAAATTCCTCTCATTAAGCGCATTTTTCTTCAAATTTTCACCAAATCGTTTAAGCTCATTCATTCCAGAATGAGCTTGGATTGTTGTTTTTAATTCTTCAAGATCAGCTGAACCTATCATGGCCTTTTATTTCCCAATTATTCTGACACAACCACGAGCAAGTGTACCAGAATCAGCAAATTTTCGCTGCCCGTACTGAGGAGAACAGCTTAATAAAAATGGATCATCTTTAATCATTTCTTTTGTTAACATTATTTCTTTATGCTTATCAGGTTTAGAATGAAAAAAGTCAAATTTAACATCATGAGCAATTTTACCAATCACAGTATCTTCTACTTTTAACCCTCCTTTTCGAATCTCGTCCATGATCACATGAGTCAAATATCGTAATTCGGATAAATCATGAAGAGTACTTGTTATTTTGCGTGATTTTGGGGAAAACTCCAAAGTGGTTGGTAATGTTAATGAATAATAAATAGGCTTACTCAAATTAGCTAGAGAAAAATGGTCCGGTAAAAATATAGTAGGAATATATCCTCTTAATCCATAGCTATTAACATAAACATCTTGTAATAATCGCACAGGAGCACAATGATCATCTACTGCGACACCAAAACCAATCGTAACACCTGCTGCTATCATAAACAAATGTTTTACGGTATCAGCAAGATATGGATTAGGTTTTAAATTACGATTTGCTTTTGCACGAGAAAATGCCAAGTTATAAAACATCTGATTACGTTCATAAGCTGACTTTTTCCAGGCACTTTCCAACATTAAAAGATATAATGGTCGCCACGCAGGATCATTCTTTATTTTTTCAAACCATTGGCCAGAAAAAAATAATAAATCAGTTGACCAATCACATTCAGTTTCAGGATGATGGGCAATATTTTTAAATATTTCCCATTGGTCCAAAAGATGCTTAGGTGGCGGTTGTCGTATATTAAAGTCACGCTTAAGATTCTTATGCAATGAAAGATCGCTAACATTAGCCAAAAAGAAAATAAAGCGAGCGCCAGCCGTCAATGTAAACATTTTAATAGGATGGTAAGAAAGCTCTGTGTCCAATTTTTTCCATAATGCAAAAATAGAGCCGGGATGCACAACACCAAGTGGCAGTATCTGGTTAGCGGTAATAACTGACTCGTGCATGGTATGTTCAAGCACCATACCTGCGGGAAGGCCATTCCCAGAATAGGTAAAATCTTTTCTAATTTTAGAATCAATCCTTGAATCTTCAACAGGCACTATTTCGCCGTTTGATGTTGGTAAATAAAAAACTCCTTCATTAACAATCGTGCTTCCATAAGGATATCGTACCAGATAAAGTGGTAAACTCCCTGGATCGATTTCATCAATAACAACTGCTAGATTAGCATTAACTTGAGCTACTCTATCCCGAATATCCTTCCACACCACCTTTCTAATACTTGCTTTTTCCATAACTTCCTATACATTATCGCCCAAACGCAGCAATCGTATCGAAACTTTACCCCAAAGTCTAGAAACAGGAAGCATCATCTAAGAGGAGAGGAATCAACACCATGTCTACTTTCTTTGGTCAACACCCAGAAAATTTATATTCCATCTGCCTCACTGAAATCGGCGAACGTTTCAGTTTCTACATGGCTCGCAATATTCTCGTTCTCTACATGATAAAAGTCTTCCTTTTTTCCAACGCCCAAGCCTATACCACATTTGCCACTTTCACTGCCTTTCTTTATTTCACTCCACTGATTGGCGGCTATCTTGCTGATCGATGGTTAGGTATAAAAAGCAGCATCTTCTTCGGCGGATTATTATTATCACTCGGTTATTTTCTACTTGCTTATTCAAACCAATCCTTTTTTTACTTCAGTTTAGCACTCATCATCATTGGCGATGGATTTTTTATGCCTAACATAGCCAATGCCATTGGACAACTTTATCAACAAAATGACTCTCGTCGTGAAAGTGGTTTCACCATTTTCTACATCGCCATTCAAATCGGCGCTCTTCTCCCCGCTCTATTTGCAGGATGGATTATTTCTCAGTTCGGCTGGCATAACGCATTTTTGAGTGCTGCTATCGTGATATTACTTGTTACCATTCGATTTTATTTTAATTCTTACTCAACCCTAAAATATCGGCTACCTTATTTCCTTCTTGCAAGCATCATTATCTCTCTATTCAGTCTCGCATTGTTAATAAAAAACGCTTACATCGCCAATATGGTTATTTTTTTATTTAGCGGTATTTTTATTTTTTACGCATTGAAAAAAAGTTTCAGCCATCCTCCATTACAACGTAATCGCTTATTGATCGGCTTTATTCTCACTGCATTCTCCATACTTTTTTGGGCTTTGTTCGAACAAGCAGGCATGTCGCTTACTATCTTCACTGAATACAACGTCCAGCGCTCACTCGGCGCCTGGACGATTCCAACAACAGTCTTTTTTATATTTAATCCATTTTTTGTTATCACTTGTGGACCATTAATTGCAAAAATGTGGTTATGGCTAGATAGCTATCACCTAAATCCTTCTACCCCCGCCAAATTTGCTTACGGAACATTATTAATGGGATTAGGATTTGCTATATTGCCTCTTGCCATCAAAACGCAAGCGATTGATGGATACATTCAGTGGTATTGGATTGCCATCAGTTATTTCCTCCAAAGCTTAGGCGAGTTATTTATTTCGCCAGTAGGTTTATCCATGATTGTCGAACTATCCCCCAAAGAAATGAATGGCCTCATGATGGGAGTTTGGTATTTTGCAACGGCTATAGCCAATGTACTAGCGGGTTTTATAGCAAAATGGACAACCATCCCTTCCGGCAGCAACCTACCGCTTATTACCTCAGCACATTATGCACAAGTATTTAGTTGGCTAGCTGTTTTTTCCATCGTGGCAGGTTTTATTATGCTAATATTTATCCCACTCTTTAAGAAAATGATAACCGCTTCCGTTTCGTGCATTACGCCACCTGCGAAGCATCCCCTCGAAGTTGGTTCGCTTCACTAATCAGCGCCAATCTCACTGCTTCCAGTTTTGACATTTTGGCAGCACGTAATACTTCGTATACTTCTGCTAGCTTCGTTAATAAACGCGATTTCTTTAATTTACCCTCCCGATTCCCTTCCGGTAATTCGCGAATCTCACGCAATGCTCGTGCAATTTCATCCCAATTATAGGCAGCCGCTTGCTCACGTGGCACCGTGGGTTTCTTTTCACCCCCTTCATTATTTTTTGCAGCGGTTGAGGAGAGATCAAGTATCACCGCTTTATATCGTTCTGCGGCACTCATCAACACGTCAAGTCGGTCTTCTAGTGTACCTTTATGCGTGTCATCAGATTGTGGATAAAACATTAACGCCATACCCCCCTCCTCATTCATCATTATGGTTTTTATTCTTACCACACTTAAGATATTTTTAGTATAGACACTGATAGAAAAATTGCTCGGCCTAAATAGATCAAAAAATATACAATTTAGCCATTAAATCTCTTTCTTCAAACGATCTAAGCATCGATACTGTAATGCTTCACTAAGATGCGCTTGGCAAATGGCCTGACTTCCATCCAAATCAGCAATGGTTCTCGCCACTTTAATAATGCGATGATAAACTCGGGCTGAAAGATTAAACCGTGTCATGACATGATTCAATAACTGTATTGCCTCAGGCTGAATGGAAAAAAATTGATCAATTTCTGGCACACTGAGCAAATTATTGCATTTCCCTTGTCGTTGGTACTGATAATCCCGCGCTTTTATCACCCGCGCACGCACACTATCGCTATGCTCAATGGCTTGTTGATTTATATTAGCTAACAAGTTCGGCGGCAAGCGTGCGACCTCCACCTGCATATCAATTCGATCCAATAAAGGCCCGGAAATTTTTCCCAGGTAACGCTGAATTTGCTCTTTGCTACACCGGCAATGGTCCATGGCACTCCCTGCATAACCGCAAGGACACGGATTCATGGCAGCCATCAATTGAAATTGCGCAGGGAAACTGGTTTGGAAAGCGGCACGAGAAATCGTAATCGAGCCTGATTCTAATGGCTCACGTAAACTTTCTAACACATGGCGGCTGAATTCAGGAAACTCGTCAAGAAATAAAACACCATGATGCGCCAAGGAAATCTCACCCGGCCGCGGCGGACGCCCACCCCCGACGAGCGCGACGCTAGAGCTGCTATGATGCGGTGATCGAAAAGGAATGCGCTTCCATGTCGCTGCATCAAAACCATTATTGCTAACCGAGGCAATCGCCGCGACTTCTAATGCTTCTTGATCATTTATCTCAGGTAGAATACTCGGCAAACGGCTTGCTAACATGGTTTTCCCCGTCCCGGGCGGTCCGATGAACAGCAAACTATGCCGACCAGCCGCCGCAATTTCCAATGCACGTTTTGCATGCGGCTGCCCTTTGACATCCGCTAAATCAATCAGTGATTCATGCGATGTCAGCGGTGAGGAAGCGGAACAGCTTACTAAAGACTGCTCTCCACGCAAGTGTGCACACACTTCCAATAAATGTTTTGCTGATAATGTCTGCGCCTGTTGCACTAACGCCGCTTCCTGCGCATTATGATGCGGCACAATCAAACGTCGGCCAGATTGATATGCACTTAATACCACCGGCAATACACCTCGGATGGGGCGTAACTCTCCTGATAAAGCGAGCTCGCCAGCAAATTCATACTGCTTAAGAACCTCGTGCGGAAGTTGATCCGATGCGGCCAATATGCCGAGCGCAATCGGTAAATCAAATCGACCGCCTTCTTTCGGTAAATCAGCGGGAGCTAAATTAATTGTGATACGGCGGCAGGGAAATTCAAACTGCGTATTCATTAAAGCGCTGCGCACACGATCTTTACTTTCTTTTACCGCTGCTTCCGGCAGGCCGACAATATTCAGCCCCGCCATCCCATTCGATAAATGTACTTCCACCGTCACCAAAGGTGCCGTAATACCAGCCGAAGCACGGCTATAAACAATAGCGAGTGTCATGAAAAGTTCCTTGCAAAGAGTTTTTTCTAGAGACAAATAAACACAGATTCGATAAAATGGCGGGAATACTATTACGCATACGCATACTAATACACCTAAAAAAGTTTTTCAATCATGAATAACCTCTATCAGATCTTTAATATCCATACCGTTTTTTTTACTTTTGATGGGTATCGCATGAGTTATCTCGAATGCCTGGGTACCTTGTTCAATTTCTACGCGGTTTATTTGGTAGCCAGAAATAATATACTCACTTGGCCGATTGGTAGTATTGGCGCTGTGCTCTTCGGACTGCTTTTCTATCAAATCCAACTTTATTCAGAAGTCATTGAACAAATTTATTTTCTTGCAGCAGGCTTTTATGGGTGGTGGATTTGGTGGTCATTAAAAAGAAATAATCAGGAACAAAATTCATCATCGATAAAATTTCTTTCAGCGAAGGCCAATATTCACTGCATCATGGTAGTGATCGTTGGGACGCTATTGATGGGATACCTCATGAGTCATATCAATGTATGGCTTCCAGCGCGATCGCTTCGACCTGCCTCTGTCCCCTATCTTGACGCCTTCGTCACCATGATGAGCTTTGCCGCTGTCATGCTGATGACATATAAGAAAGTAGAAAGTTGGTATTGGTGGATTGCGATAGATGTGGTGGTGATAGGGTTATATTTTTCTGAAGGTATCCTATTAATGGCTAGCCTGTATGCGCTATTTTTATTTATTTCCATCAAGGGTGCTTATAATTGGCAGAAATGGGCAGTATAATTCGTTCGCTGCGCCCGTAGCTCAGTTGGATAGAGTGTTGGTTTCCGAAGCCAAAGGCCGGAGGTTCGAATCCTCTCGGGCGCGCTGGTTGAGAAGATGAAGATCTTCCGGTGTACCCACGTTATACCATGTTCCCTGATAATGCTCGCCTGTCAGTTGATTGTTTACAATCGCAGGAATGAATAATTTCGTTAAACGAAAATGCCCCGGTTCGCAGTGAGTAAAAAATTCAGGATGAAACACAGAAATATTACCAAATGTTAATGTCGGCTGAGTATCCATGGTAAGACGTCCATTGTGTAATCCAAAATCACCGTGAGGATGATAAAGAGGATTATCCACCATCACCAAATGCGCCAAACCATTAGGATAACGGGGAAGTTGTGCGAGTGGGTAATCGGTGATGATGTCACTGCTTAAGACGATAAATGGCTCTTTCCCTAATAATGGCAAGGCTTGCAAAATGCCGCCGCCAGTTTCTAAACGTTCTTTTTCTTCAGAGTAAAAAATAGTTGCGCCATATCGCTTGCCATCACCCAACGCTGCTTTAATTTGATCTCCATGATAAGAGACGTTAATGACAATCTCATGAATACCTGCTTTCACTAGACTAAAAATAGCGTATTCAATTAAATAGTTTTCTGCCACACGCAGCAAGGGCTTAGGCACCTCTACCGTTAACGGACCCATACGCAATCCGCGACCTGCTGCTAAAATCATGGCACGCATGTAGAAACTCGCTCGACAGCTGGCATCACCATTTCAGTCACATAGCGATGCAGCGTGGTTAATTCGGAATATTTCGAACTGACTTGCTGTAAGTACATCAACGTCCGCGGCACATAGTTAAGATACTGCGATTGTTGATCACGCACTTGTTTACGAGCAAACGTTAGTAATGCTTTTAAATGGCGCTGCACGCTCATTAAGTCAAACCAATATAAAAAATCTTCTTTATTAATCTGAGGCAAGATGCCTAGCTGATGAAGTTGCTTAAAATACGTCAATGCCCATTTCGTCACCCATTCTGGTGGCCAATCAATATAACAATCTCTCAGCAAAGAAGCAGGATCATAAGTAATAGGGCCGATAAACGCATCTTGGAAATCGAGAATCCCCACTTTTTCTGGTAATACCATTAAATTGCCAGCGTGATAATCACGATGCATAAAAACCTGCGGTTGCGCAGCCGCTGTTTCAACAAGAAGGGCATAACACTCATCCAACTCTTCTTCCGCCAGCAATGTTAAACCCAGCCACTTTTCTAAAAACCATTCTTTATGCCAAGCCCATTCTTGCCACATCAATTCCCGCGTAAAAGGCGGAAGAGAATAATTGAAAATGGGATGACACCCTTGCATCACTTCGAGCGCATCCAAGGCACGATGATAAAGCTCATCTACGTTTTTTTTATTCAAAGCACTGAGGTAAGTGCGGTCACCTAAATCTGTCAGTAATAAAAAGCCGTGCTCAAGGTCGGCCTGAATCACTTCTGGTGCGAGAAGCCCCCGCTCTCGCAGCGCACTCGCAATCGCCACGTAAGGACGGCAATTCTCCTGTGGCGGAGGAGCATCCATGGCAACAAAAGACCCTTTTGGCGTACGGACACGAAAGTAGCGGCGAAAGCTAGCATCGCCCACCATGGGCTGTAATACCAGGGAGGACAGGGCACAATCGGTATGCAGCCAGGTTTCTAGCATTTTTTTTCGTATGTTTACGGATTCCATTATCTAGCCCTTTTCGTTACACTTGCCGGTTTAAGTTAATCAGGCGGCTTTGGAAGAAATATAGCTTAGGGACACAAAAATGTCTGCAAGAAAAATAGTACTCACAATAGGCTTGATCATTAGCTGCTTCCTTCCGCAGATGGCGCTGTCAGACGACACCATCGCGAAAGACTTAGGCTGGGTAAAAAGCGACGAAAATCACTGCGGGGGTTATTACCTGGAGCCATCTTTTGCCTATCCCGTTCAGTTAGAAAATGGCGGTTTAATTGAAACCACAGGCCAGCAAGGCTTTTTCTCTTTTCATGGCACCTCGGTTCTTGAGGGTAAAGTGACGATTAACCGCGCTGGGCAGCAAATTACGGCCAATAAAGCTTTTCTCTATCGAGACCCTGCCACGGGCAAAATTAACGCGATCGATTTAATCGGTGACGTCCATTTGCGTGAACCTAACACCCTGATTATCGGCAAAGAAGGGCATTACAACTTTCAAACGAATGCTAAATCTTTAACCGATGCGACCTATCGCACCACCATGCTGTTGAAAAACAAGGCAGCCGCGCCTACTCCACCCGTCAGCCAAGCGGCGACGCAGAAAGCACGTAAGGTCACTGGTTTAACGGCTTGGGGAAAGGCTTACCAATTTTCTCAGACGCAACCGAAGGTATATGATTTAACCAATGTCAGCTATACCACTTGCCCGCCTACCAACCCCATCTGGCACGTCCAAGCGAGCCACATGGTATTGAACAAAAATACCGGTCGTGGGTATGCGACTCATGCCCGTATCCTGATAAAAAATATTCCTGTTTTTTATACGCCTTATATTAATTTCCCCATTGATAACCGGCGTCAAACGGGTTTCTTATGGCCACGATTTGGTATTTCGAACAAGCAAGGCCCGTATTTCCAAGCTCCTTTTTATTGGAATATGGCACCCAACTATGACATGACCATTACACCGAATATCTTGACAAAACGCGGCATTCAGCTCAGTGATAACTTTCGTTACTTAACAGAGACTAGTTCCGGCAATATCGATCTTAGCGTCTTGCCACACGATCAATTCTTTTCTGATTTCCAAACCGCATCAAAAGAACAATTCAGCGATTCGACTGATCCTACGACTCAATCTGAATTAAATCGATTACTCAGCGCAACGAGCACGCGAACGAGTTTTTTCTGGCGTGATAATTCGCAATATAACGACCATTGGTCGAGCCATGTGGATTTTAACTATGCAAGTGATGATTATTACTTACAAGATTTTGGTAGCGGCCTTAACGAAAGCACGCAAAATCAATTACTACAACAAGGTGACTTATATTACAAAAGCGACCATTGGAACTTTACCGGCCGCGTTCAAGGTTATCAAACATTAAATCCTATTACGGAAAATGGCACTGCTGTTGCCACTCAATACCGTCGTCTGCCCGAACTGGTATTAAGCGGCGATTACCCAGACCAAGCTTATGGCCTTGAGTATTTTATCGATAATGACATCACCCATTTCGATATCCTCAAAACCCCTGGGGCGACCACTATCCCTCCCATTGGTAACCGCATTAATGTTCAACCCGGCTTTAATTTGCCACTCTATTGGCCCTACTTTTATATGAATCCTCGTTTTCAAGTGGCATTAACGGATTATAATCTGCAGCAGGTATCTGATACGGATACACCGGCCAGCATCCATCGAGCGGTTCCTATTTTTGACGTCGCTACCGGTCTTTCGCTTTACCGTAACATCAATCTCTTTGGCCAGGGATTCCAACAAACACTCGAACCTCAAATTTATTACACTTACATTCCCTATCGGGATCAATCCGATATTCCTATTTTTGATACGAATGTAACCACGCTGACGTATGATCAATTATTTAATTACAATCGTTTCAGTGGCCTTGATCGCATTGGTGATGCTAATCAAATTAGCGCAGGGTTAACGACTCGCTTAATCGATCGGGAAACCGGTTTAGAAAAAGTTCGAGCGGCTATCGGTGAAATTGTTTACTTTGCTGATCGGCGCGTTACCTTGTGTAATAGCGCCAGTGAATGCAGCGATTACCCTGGCAATCCCGTCAATAGCCAGCGTCTTTCTCCTGCATCAGGCACATTAGATTATCATGTCAATCCCGTATGGAAAGTATCCGGTAACGCCATTTGGAACCCGACCACTAAACAAGTAGATAACTCGACGATTGGCCTCAATTATCAGCCAGATCCTCTTCGCGCTATCAATCTAGGCTACGGCTTTGCCCGCAACGGCGATCCTTTTTCAGGGGTAAGCACAGGCAATACCTCAGATAACAATTTGAAATTAACTGATTTTTCTTTCTCTTGGCCTTTAACGCGTGACATTAGCTCCGTTGGACGTTGGAGTCATGATTGGAATACGAATCATTTTCAGGACTTAATCTATGGGGTACAATATGATGCTTGTTGTTGGGCGGTGAGGATCGTCGCCAGTCGGACCTTCGTGGGAGTAGACCCTTCTAATAATAATACCTTGCTCTACGATAGTGGATTTTACATCCAATTCGCCCTGAAAGGTTTGGGCAATGTTGGCTCGGGAGACCCCACATCACTACTAAGCACTATTGGTGGTTACAATACACAATTTGGGCAGGAATATTAAATGAAAAACGTATTAATGATCATGAGTATGCTTTTATGCAGCCTTCTCGTTTGCACGAATGTTTATGCGAAAAATAAACAGAGTGAGCAGGCATTGGATCAAATCGTTGCTATTATCAATGATGATGTCGTCACGAAAAGTGAATTGAATCATGCGATCGACATGGTCAAACTGCAAATGACCCAAGGGCATCAACCAGTTCCAGCGGATAGCGTGTTACAAAAACAAGTATTAGATCAACTCATCAATAAGAAACTGCAGCTTCAGCTCGCCAAGCAAGCGAATATTGCTATTACAGATACAGAAGTAGATAAAGCCATTAATCATATTGCTCAACAAAACAATATGTCCGTGAAGGATCTGTATCAACACATTAATAGCGATGGCATGAAAACCGACGATTATCGCGCTGAAATTCACGATCAAATGACGTTACAAAAAATTGAGCAAAGTGAACTCATGAATCATATCACGGTGACACCAGAAGAAGTGACTGCTTTTATGCATTCAAAAGAATGGCAAAATAATGCGTTAAAAGAATATCATCTAGAAGACATCATGATTCCTTTTTCTGATACGCCTTCAACCGAAGAAATTCTTTCCTCTAAAAAACGTGCGCAGGCTGTTTTAACTAAACTGAATGACGGCAAAACGTTTGCTGAAGTAGAGCAAAGTGATACCGGTGGTGATCGTGCTTTGCAAGGTGGGGATTTAGGTTGGCGTAAACTGCCCGAAATTCCTTCTGTTTTTGCTGAGAAAGTCGCGCACATGCGTGCGAATCAAATTGCTGGTCCGATACAGGCACCGAATGGTTTCCATATTATTCGCTTAATCGAAGTGCGCAGCATTTCTACTCAAGCCGCGCCAGGACGCAAGCAAGTGGAAGAATTACTCTTCCAGCGTAAATTTGCAGAAGCGGTGCAAGTATGGGTATCCAAGTTGCGCGGCCAAGCATTTATTGTGACGAATCCCAATCAGAATGGATGATCACCCTCGCCTTCTCATCACGCCCGGTGAACCCGCTGGGATTGGACCTGATATCACGCTGCAACTAGCGCAGCAATCATGGCCTACTGAGTTAGTGGTAATCGCCGATCCAGCGCTTCTTATGCAACGTGCTCAGCAATTGGGATTGTCGGTAACGTTGAAAGAATGCGATTTACAGCAAGCGCCTGAGTTACATCAAGCGGGTACGTTAAAAATCATTCCCATTTCATTGAATACGATAGCGGAAGCAGGAAATTTGAATCCTGCGAATGCTGATTATGTCATTCGCACACTGAAAACCGCTGCGTCTTTGTGTCATGGTGAAAAAAAACGGGCGGATGCGATTGTCACAGGGCCGGTGCACAAAGGCGTGATTAATGAAGCGGGGATTGCGTTTACGGGGCATACAGAATTTTTTGCGCAGTATTGTCGTGTGCCGCAAACAGTGATGTTATTTGTGGCTGATCAACTCAAAGTGGCATTGGCAACCACGCATTTACCGTTAGCGAAAGTGCCGGAAGCGATTACGAAAGCACATCTGCGCTCAGTCATTTCTACTTTGCAGGCAGGGTTAAAACAGCAATTCCGTTTGGAATCGCCGCGGATAGCGGTGTGCGGGCTGAATCCGCATGCGGGTGAAGGTGGCCATTTGGGACGGGAAGAGATTGAGACGATTACGCCGCTGTTAGCAGAATTGCGCGAGCAACATTACGATGTGATTGGCCCATTGCCGGCCGATACGATTTTTACGCCTAAGCATTTGCAAGAAGCGGATGTCGTGCTGGCGATGTATCATGATCAGGCGTTGCCGTTAGTGAAATATATTGGTTTTGGGCATGCGGTGAATGTGACATTGGGATTGCCGTTTGTGCGGACGTCGGTTGATCATGGGACGGCACTGGATGTGGCGGGGACGAATAGAGCAGATGCGGGGAGTATGATGGCGGCGGTGGAGTTGGCGATTAGGATGATTGATGGATGATTTCTATCTATTCAGACTCATGCTCTTCGCTTTGAGCTTTCTTACCTCCTACAATTTGTAATTGAGCTATTTTTCCATTCCAATCTTGACTAATGCTAGCAGCAGTAGTTTGCTTAATAATCTCTCTAGCAAGCTGCCTTCCATGCTTAAAACCAGTATTATAAGCAATTTTATATACATCGATATTTTTTATTCTTTCAATCAATAAAATATTGTCGCATATTTCATCGCCACATAAAAGCTTCTCGGTACTTCCATCAGAAAGTATATATTTATTATCACGTAAAATTTCTGAAACTCTTAACATCGATTTTTTTTGTATTTCATTATAATTTTCTATAGCGATTTTTATTAAATCTATAGGATTGATGTCGTACAAAATACGTTTGTTGTTTTGAATATCTTCAAATGTAAATTTGGGAAAAGTATGCTCACCAAACACTTTAAAACGATAGACAGTATTCTTTGTCGACAAATTGTAAAATTGACTGTCTAATGACAAATGATATCTAGGCTTTATCCTGCGAAAAAAACTAATAATCCTATCAATTAATTTCATTTGATTACCATAACTTAGCAATCGCTGTATAATCAGCTGGAGTAAAATAATAAATTTTAAACCCAATTTTGGAATCTATTTTTAAGTCTTTTGTTCCTTGCTGCCATTGCAGGCATGTTGCTGGCGTGGATTCAATCATAACATCACGGTATTTAAATTTATAATCGCCATGCACATGACCGCAAATAATAAGCTTTACCTGCGTTCCTGTTATAATATCCCAAAATTCATTCCTATTTTGCAAAATATAGTGATCAACAAGTGGCGTACCAACTTCAGCAGGATGATGATGCATAACAATAGCGATATTAGCGTCACCCGCCAATGTAGCAATAGTATTTTTTAATAATGCTAATTCGGAATCAGGTAAATAGCCATCTTTGGTATTAAGGAAAATCAAATTCCATCCAGGCAAAGTTAAATGCCGCGCCTGAAAAAAATTTTTAGCGTCCTTGAACACAACCTTCATCCGCTCAAAATTATCATGGTTTCCTGGTATCCAATACACCGGGATGGTCAATTTTGAAAAAATATCGATAACTTTTTGATATGACTGGTCTGTTTCATCTTGAGAAACATCGCCCGTAAGAAAAATAATATCAGCATCATGGCTGTCTTCATCAAGAATTTTTTCAACAACTTCTTTAAATTTAATATTACTTTTTGCACCAAAAATATCCGCATCATCATCAGCAAATAAATGTGTATCACTAAGCTGAATAACTTTCACGATATTGTCTTTTAATTTGGCTGATTTTATCATATTTATTTTCTCCGATAGCATCCTCATTAAAAACTGTCAATGGATTGTATGGAACACCATAATCAAAATAATCTAATTTTTCTATCCGTTTAATAATATTCGATAATAATATAGCCACAGGAAACAACAGAATCGCAATAACCATTTTATAAGTCCAGGTATTAATTGCTATTTTAACAATATAATGAGCAGTGTATTGGCCATAAAAGTTAATAGGATAAGAAATAAATACCAAAATAGCCTTGCCTATCGCATTTGAAATTAGAAATCTTATTATAAAATATCTTCCCGACATGTATATTTTTAACTTCGACATAACCACATCATTAATAAAATAAGCTGATGTCACTGCAATGCTAGATGCTATTAACACATGCCAAAGATTATGAAAAACGGCAAAATAATGCGTCGCGGTATTTGCGCTTTCAGGTGATGGGAGAAATACAAATAAATTAATTGTTAAAATAAACAATGCTGAACATGTCAATTGTATCCAAATAATTCTACCGGCCAATTTAAAACCATATACATCAGTTATTATGCTAGAAAATAAAAAACTAAAGGGAAAAATTATTCCACTTGCAACAAGATCATGCCCACCAATAGATACTATTTTAAATGCCAATACATCACAGATTAATAAAATAGTTATCATTAACCCAACTAAAAGACCATATAGTTTTAATCGATGCATGTTTATTCTCAATCATGAAAATGCTGTATTGCTTTTATAACCATACCGTGAATTGTAAAATCATTACTTTTAATGGTATTATCGCCTATTATTTCTGAAATAGGTTTAAAAAAATAACATTTCTCTTCAATAAATACCTTTCTAAAGCAAGGTGGATTTTTTCCAAACTGAACGAGCACAATATCGCCATCGTGAACTTGAGTATCATGCGCTATGACAAAAATCGATCCTTTATCAAAAAGTGGGCTCATAGCATGATTATTTATTTTAATAGCATAAAATTTATCCGACCTCCAAGACTCAAGCTCCGTAGATATAGTATTCTTATACCTATTTTTATTTCTTAAAAAGTCCGAAAGTTCATCTAAATTTAATAAGGGAATCTCATAAACAACACGAGATTTTTTAGCATCAGCGGATAAATTAGCTTCTGTTAATTGTCCAATGGATACATCAAAAAATTCAGCCAGTTGATATAGGGTTGATAGGGTCGGATTGCCTGCACCGCGCTTCAAACTATTAATAGTGGTTAATGCAATTCCCGTTTTGGCACTTAAGCTAGAGGAATCCACATTAAACTCATGCATTAGACAGCAAAGATTACTGGCAAGAAGGCCAATATCCATAGATCCAACTTTTTTATTCAAATGACTTGACATAATGATAATAAAAAGTTATTTATAACGCCATAAAGTTTCATTTAACATTTTAAAGTTAAACACCCTAGAGTGATAGTTTACCTATTTACTTTAGGAAAGCAATCTTAATAAATCATGGAGACTAAAAATATGCTATTAGAGGATCCCTACCTAAACCACTTTCCTCATAATTATTAAAGTTCAATTTTTATGAAAAATCTCACAAAGGGATAAAAATTTGCGCGGTTTATTACCGAAAGTGTTTGGTAATTTTAGTAATTATTTAAAATTTGGCACCACAACATGAATCGAAGCAAAATATCTTGGAAAATAATAATGAACGGCCAGTTTGAACCACAGAGTTTTGATGCTGTTGGTATTGGTATCGGCGCCTTCAATTTAAGTTTGGCAGCCTTACTAAAAAAAACAGAGAATTTTAAATATAAATTTTTCGATAAAAAGGAAGAATTTATTTGGCACGAAGGGATGTTGCTCGAAAATGCAAAATTGCAAGTGCATTTTCTAAAAGATTTAGCAAGCTGCGTAGACCCATCCAATCCATATACTTTTTTAGCTTATTTAGCAGACCAAGATCGCATATATCAATTTTTAAACCGTAAAAAAAACATAGTTTCGAGACATGAATTCAACTCTTATTTTAAGTGGGCAGCTAAACGTATCCCAGGCCTTAATTTTGGCGAAAAAATAATTGACCTTCAATATAATGAAGAAAAATTCAACATTATTACTGAGAAAAGATCATTATATTCAAAGCACCTTATTATTGGAACAGGCATCCAACCCTATATACCTGAACGATTCTCTAAATTCATAAGCAATGATTTTTTTCATAATTGTGAATTCAAGCGTCATATTAATAAAATTGACTTTACAAATAAACGCGTTGCTATCATTGGCGGCGGTCAAAGCGGTGCTGAGATATTCGATACACTTATTTCACAAAAAAATAAACCGGCAGAAATTATTTGGGTCTCAAAACGTTTAAACTTTCAAGCTTTAGAAGATAACTGCTTTGCTAATGAATTTTATACCCCCTATTATGTTAATTATTTTTACAATTTACCAAAGGATGTCCGTGAAAATAAATTAAAATTACAACGCCTGACAAGTGATGGTATAACAGAGGAACTTATGGATGAAATTTATAATAAATTATATGAATTAAAATATGTTAGCCAAGAAAACTTAAAATTTGAGCTCATACCAAATCATAATTTGTCTCAAGTTAAAAAATATGGAAAAGAATATTTTCTTACTTTACTTGATGAAGATTTAAAAGCATCAATTAATTATGCTGTTGATATTGTCATTTTAGCTACCGGCTACCAGCCTTATGTCCCAGAATATTTGAAAAATTTATTTCCTAATGCGAACAATGCCAATGAGCTATCTATTAATTTCGATTATTCAATTAATTGGGATCATTGTCAAAAAAATAAGATTTTTATTCAAAATGGAGCTAAGAATACACATGGGGTTGCGGACCCTAATCTAAGCTTAGCTGCTTGGCGCAATGCTGTTATTATCAATTCTTTACTTGGTAAAGAGTTTTATAAAACCAATAAAGATCAACACATACTTGGCAGGACATTACCAGCTTACGGGCAAAACCCCTTTAATTTGCATATCCCTCAAGTACTAGACGAGGCAAATCCATGATGAAATTACAAAGAAAACTCAATCACTCAATCTATAATGCTTCACGCTTTGTGGTTAAACCAAATAACCATACTAAATATCATAATCATCATGAAATAGAAGTATTTATTACCATATCAGGCGAAGGGTTAATAAAAATTGATGGGAATGATGTTAGTTTAAAATCTGGAGTTATTATTGAATTAGAGCCATTAAAAACTCATATTATTTTTAATACAAGCGACAAAAATGACTTGATTATATGCAGCTTTTGGTGGAATGATAATGATCATTTTCATAATTCGATAAAGAATAAATTTTTAGAATTGACAGAAATAGGACAGCACGATGATGTTCATTTCATTTTACCCAGCTTTACAACTCCTAATGGTAACCTTCATGTTGGACATATAGCTGGACCATTGTTAGCTGCTGATATATTAAAAAGAAACTATAATCTTAATAAATTTAATGCTTATTTGTTAACAGGCACCATTGGGCATCAAACTCAAGTACAAATCGAAGCAGATAAATTAGGAAAAACATTTTTAGAAACAGCATTATTTTATTCTGAAAAAATAAGACAATCAATGGAATATATAAATATACAACCAGATTGCTTTATTACTCTTGAAAATAAAGATAATCTTATTATGGTTTCAAATTTATTCATAGATAGATTACTTAAAA
>SCTP01000040.1 GCA_004322325.1 Gammaproteobacteria bacterium
CCTACGCATAGAGTAGAAAGAAAAGAGTATGAAAAAGCATGTGAGTATATGATGGAGAGGGTATTTAATCATGGCTAAGAAAAAAGTATTTTCTATTGGAAATTATCTATCGGATAGTTTAGAAGAAACAATTGCTACAGCACATAATTACGCTGGAGAACTAAGAATAGATGTAATACCTATCAAAAAAATTGAAGTAGACCCTGAAAATCCAAGAGATTTAGCAATTACTTTTACAGATTTGTACAATGGTATTGCTGAAGATGATCCCGATCGTATACGCAAAACTAACGAGCTTGATTCACTGCAAAGTATTTCTAATTCAATTAAAGAGCAAGGAATAATCAATCCAATTATTGTCTATAAACATGGTGATGTTTATAGGCTAGTTGCAGGTGAGAGGAGAACGTTAGCATCAATACTAGCAAATAAGCCCGATATCCAAGCAAAAATACTTGATGGGAAACCCACTGAATTAAAAATCAGAATACTTCAATGGATTGAAAATATTGAAAGAAGTGATTTATCTCTATGGGAAAGGTTAAAGAATCTTGAAAAAATTGTTTCTGCGTTTGCAGAAAGTAAAGGTATTTCAGTTAGTGATGTCTCAGTTACTGATTTAAGTAACTTAGTTGGCTGCGCAAAATCACATGCAATAAATTTAAAAGCGTTGCTTAATGCTGACGAGGAGCTGAAACAACTTATTCGTGAGAATAAGATAAAAAACCTTGAGAAAGCTGCGTTCATTGCAACTATCCAATCGCAGGAGCTTAAAAACAAAGCTATTGCTGAATGTATTTCTGGTGCTACCTACAAGCAATTAAAGTCTATGTCAGAGCAATCTATCCAAAGGCTGGTAGAGAAAAGAGGCAGGCAGACAATTTCTGTTAATTTAGGTGCGACAAAAAACATAAGGGTAGCAAAGGTAATTTTAGATTCAATTTTAAGCAATTCTTCCTTGTCTTATCTTGAGCCGCATTTTAAAAATGTTGATCTCAGTAGCCATAGATCAATTGCTGATGTTTTTAAGAACTTGATAAAAAAACTAGAAGAGATACATGCATAGAGAAAAGATTATGGTTAATAAAATACGAGTTAGTTTTTTTCTGCCGGAAAACCTTCAACAAGAGGTTAAAGAGCAAATGATAAAAGAGGGTTACGACCTAAAAGGAAAGAGCCGATGGATTACGGAAGCAATAGAAAGGTTGTTTTTAATTAAAACATATCCTGATCTAGTAAAGATCAACGATGAAATGGAAGGACTTGGGAAATTAGATTCAATTTCTATTGCTCGTAAGTTGAAATATCGATTGGATGAAGCTGTCATCAATATTAGAAAAGCATATCCAGCTATTGAGGGAGTGCAAAGCAGAATTGTAAGAACAGCAATTGTCCAAAGGCTATTACGCGGCGATGAGTTCAGTTACTGAACTCTTCTCTAACCTATTGT
>SCTP01000270.1 GCA_004322325.1 Gammaproteobacteria bacterium
ATTTTTCCCTCAAAGACGCCTCTGCACAAGTTCGCTGCGCCATGTTTCGCGGCAGTCAACGCAAGCTAGGATTCTCACCCAAAGATGGGACGCATGTGCTCATCAAAGCACGGGTGAGTTTATATGAAAATCGGGGAGAATTTCAGCTGATTGCTGAATTCATGGAGGAACGCGGCGAGGGTAAATTGCGCCGTGCATTCGAAGCATTGAAAAAGAAGCTAGAAGCCGCTGGCTGGTTTGATGCGGCCCATAAAAAACCGCTGCCTGTTTTTCCTCAACAAATCGGTGTCATTACTTCCCCGACCGGGGCAGCCATTCGCGATATTCTGACCGTCCTGCGCCGCCGCTTTGCCTGTGTGCCGGTGATTATCTACCCGACGTTAGTACAAGGTGAAACAGCCGCCCCTACCATCGTCAATGCCATCCAAACAGCTAACCGCCGCAAAGAATGTGACGTCTTAATTCTGGCACGCGGCGGTGGATCCTTAGAAGACTTATGGCCGTTTAATGAAGAAATCGTGGCGCAAGCGATTTATGAAAGTCAATTGCCTATTATTAGCGGCGTCGGTCATGAAGTTGATTTTACCATTGCTGATTTTGTGGCGGATAAACGCGCCCCTACTCCTTCTGCCGCTGCGGAGATACTCACACCGGATAGTATTGAATTAACTCAACTGCTCATGCGCTACGAGCAACAACTTTCACGGCAAATGCAAAATAAATTAACGACCATCACGCAACAACTATCCTGGATGCAAAAACATTTATCACAACAACATCCCAAACGTCGTCTGACAGAAAAAATGCAGCGATTAGATTATTGCGAATTAGCATTAATGAAATTACAACAGCGCCTGCTTAATCAATTAGAAGCCAAAGTAAAAGATCTTGATCTCCGTCTACATCGCCGCGCTCCGCTCCATGCTATTCAAGCACTACAAAATCAAACACAGTTACAACAGCAGCAATTGAATAATTTAATCATATTGCGAATCAATCAATACCAAACCACACTGGCGAATACCGCCGCCACCTTAGATGCGCTCAGCCCACTGGCAACGTTGAAACGAGGGTATGCTATTGTGCAAGATAAACAGCAGCATGTGATACGGGATGTAAAAAAGATGAAAAAAGGCGATAAAATAGATGTAAAATTGGCGAATGGATTGTTAGATTGTAAAGTGGAAAATATAGAAGACATTACTTCATGACGTTATTACATCATTCCCATCGTCGTTGCGAAAAGGCATTGTTGGGCAGATCCCTATCGTCATTGCGAGAAGCCCGAAGGGCGACGAAGCAATCCAGCCCATGCTCTACAACAAATGGAGATAAAGATCTAGCCACTCTGGGTTCATTGATTCAATAAGAGCAATTTTCTTTTTTCTCGAACCTCCTTTTATCTGTTTTTCTCTTGTAATAGCACTCAACATGTCCTCATACATTTCGTAATATACTAGATAGTGGCAACCATATTGTTGAGTAAATCCTGGTGTTACCCCATTTTTATGCTGATAAACACGTTTAATAAGATCACTTGTCACGCCTGTATACAACGTGCCATTTCGCTTGCTTGCCATAATATAAATAGCAGGATATTTTTTCATGATCATACCTTTAAGCAGA
>SCTP01000271.1 GCA_004322325.1 Gammaproteobacteria bacterium
GCTCTTCCGATCTATTTTGCGGTGTTTGATTAGCAGATTGATCTGATGCGCTTGATCTTCTTTGTAAGCTAACAAACTCTGCTTGAGGGGGTGTTTTAAACCATTCGGTAAAGCAAGTGGGATGCAGGCCGTAATGGACAACGCTTTTATGGTCAATTTGCAAACAGCATTTTAAGCAATTCATTGAGAAACTCGTTAAATTTCAAATAGTTAATAATTTATTGATATCTATAGACATCAAGTTTAAGTTGATATCTATAGATATTATGTTAAACTTGATGTCTATAGATATCAAGAAGGAATAACTCATGTTAAGAAAGCTCTTAGCGATATTCCTCGACCAAAGTAGACTATTAAAGAAAAAGCATCAAACAACTATTATTTTATTTCCACAATAATTAATAAATTTTAACAAATTATCTGCTGTTATGGCTGTTGTCATTGTATTATCTAGTGGATGAAAATTCACACAAGAGCTACCTATAATATTTTTATCAAGCAATACAGTTGCTTTCTGTTCTACATCATTGATAAGAGCCAATGGCGAAACACTGCCAGGTAGCACACCGAGAATCTGATATAATAATTCAGCTGACACAAACGATAGTCTTGAAGAGTTTATTATTTTAGATAGCGATTTTAAATTGACGTTTTTTTCGGCATTTGCAACCAGTAAATACACATTTTCTTTTGTGTCTTGAAGAAATAAATTCTTGCAATGAATTCCAGGAATATCAATCGCAATTTTTTTTGCATCTTCTGTTGTATAAATAGCTGGATGCTGGTAATTACGATAATCTACATTTAATTGGTTAAGTATAATGAACAAGTCATATTTGGTTTTCATTGTGGCCATTCCTTAAAACTGCGCTTATATCATTAAGTAGTTTTCATGGTCATATTACCTCATATAATTCGCCATTTTTAGCCAAGAGATCTAGCTTACTACATGTTTAAAAGCCTAACTCAAAAAAAACGCCCCCAAATCCGGAGGCGTTTCTTCTTACAATCAACCACGCAATTAGAAGTAATAATCAAACTGCGCCGTCACAGCATTATCCGCTTCACCGGTTGAGGCACAAGCAGAGCTGCACACGTACCGCCTGGACCATTCGATGTGATTTTATTAAAGTGAACAGAGAAACATTTTAAGGGCTAGTTACACAAGATCTTTCTCTAGCTCGAGAACTTTCTCCACCGTAAAACCAGTTAAACGATTAATTAAAGCAATTAAATCTTTTTTACTAAGACCTGGATTTTCTGCTAATAACTGTTTAGCAAATTCAATCTTAGTTTTTTCAATACCGTGTTGTATGCCCTGCTGCATACCTTCTCGCATACCTTCTCGCATACCTTCTTGTCTTAATTGCTGTGCTATTGTCATGATCTTAGCCTCAGTACGTGGTGAAAATTTTCGATGAAGAATATCCCAAAAACGCTTTCCATTTAAAAACTCATTCTCATTTAATAAATAATATATTACATCAACAACCTCATCACTGTCACCGGCTTGGTCTAACTGTCTCAACGCCTTGATTAAAGTTTGCTCAAAAAAGGCTTGCAGATTAGAGTCAAACACATGTTTTAAGGCCATCAACAAGGCAATGCCTTTTACACGTCCTTGCACATATTCACGTAAGGTATCATCTTCTATAGTAGCAAGGTCAATTAAACAAAATGGTTTAGTAAATAAATGACTAAATACTTGCTTTGCTGCATCCGGTTTAATCAAATCTGATAATGTTAATGAATGCGAATAAGGTTGATCGCCATTAT
>SCTP01000272.1 GCA_004322325.1 Gammaproteobacteria bacterium
TTTCTTCGCGCCGCTCTACATGAATCGCACGAATATGCGGCATGGCAGCACGTTGCGTTTCTTTGGCATATTGCAACAAACTGCCTGCTGCACACAAAGCCGCCGACATTTCCTGGCACCCAAAACCGCTTAAATCATACGTTTGCATTTGCTCCGTCAGCAAGCGAATGGCAGTTTCTTCTTCGAATTCCCATGGCGCACGACGACGGATTTGATGTTGATAATCACGCAGCAAAGCGTGATCCCATTCTTCACTAATCAATAACTCAGCAGGTCGTAATCGCGCTAATTCACTGCTTAACGCTTCATCACCCTGCACTTCTACTAAATGAAACCGCCCACCACTGATATCCAGCACCGCTAATCCATAACAAGCCACCCGTGCACATAGCGCTACTAATAAATTGTCCTGCCCTTCTTCCAAAAACGCTGCATCACTTACCGTACCTGGCGTTAAAATACGCACCACTTGCCGCTCCACCGGCCCTGCACCTGCTTTCGGTTCGCCTATTTGCTCGCAAATAGCAACGGATAACCCCTGACGGATCAGCCTACCAATATACGATTCCGCCGAATGAAACGGCACGCCCGCCATCGGGATCGGTTTGCCAGAAGAATGACCACGTGCCGTTAAGGTGATGTCTAAAAGTTGTGCGGCTTTGTGGGCGTCATCGTAAAAAAGTTCATAAAAATCGCCCATACGATAAAATAATAATGTTGTCGGGTAATCCGCTTTAATACGAAGATATTGCTGCATCATCGGAGTATGGTCGGCTTGTATCATGAGATAATTCCATATATTTTTTATGAGAGGATTCTAATCATGACTACACTCTTAATGCAACTTGCAGAACAAGTAGGCATCAAACTAAAACAACGCGGCTTGATGCTGACGGCGGCTGAATCTTGTACAGGTGGCGGGTTGAGTTATTGGATCACGAGTATTCCTGGCAGTTCAGCATGGTTCGATCGAGGGTTCGTGACATATACCAACGAAGCTAAAATAGAAATGCTCGACGTGAATCCACAAACCATCGCCCACTTTGGGGCAGTCAGTGAGCAAACAGCGCGCGAGATGGCGGAAGGTGCATTGCAGCGCAGCCATGCTCATATCAGCATTGCGATTACAGGTATTGCAGGGCCAGCTGGCGGCACAGCACAAAAACCCGTGGGCACCGTATGGATCGCTTTTGCTCAACAAGGCGTACCAACCCAAGCGCAAGAAAACATTTTTCCAGGTGACCGCCAAGCAGTACGCGAAAAAACCATCACGGTTGTCTTAAATAAATTACTTGAGTTGGCGACGCAATGAGTTAAACTTTTATTTTATTTCCCCAATCACATCCAAACACAATCATGCAACCAACTAAAGGATCATTTATGGAAGACAATAGAAAAAAAGCGCTCAGCGCAGCCCTTAGCCAAATTGAACGTCAATTCGGCAAAGGTTCAGTCATGCGTTTAGGCGATAACGCCGCCGCTATGCCTGGTATCGAAGCTATTTCCACCGGTTCACTCGCGCTTGATATCGCGCTCGGTATCGGCGGTTTCCCAAAAGGGCGTATCATCGAGATCTATGGCCCTGAATCCTCCGGTAAAACCACTTTAGCGCTGCAAGTCACTGCAGAGTGCCAGAAAAAAGGCGGTACGGCAGCCTTTATCGATGCCGAACATGCCTTAGACCCGACTTACGCCAAACGGCTCGGTGTGAATGTCGATGATTTGCTCATCTCCCAGCCTGATACCGGCGAACAAGCACTCGAAATTGCCGACATGCTCGTCCGCTCCAGCGCTATCGATGTCATCATCATCGATTCCGTGGCAGCCCTCACCCCCAAAGCAGAAATTGAAGGTGAAATGGGCGATCAGCACATGGGATTACAAGCCCGTCTGATGTCGCAAGCGTTGCGCAAATTAACGGCTAATATTAAGCGTTCTAACACCTTGGTGATTTTTATTAACCAAATCCGTATGAAAATCGGTGTCATGTTTGGTAACCCTGAAACCACCACCGGTGGTAATGCGCTTAAATTTTATGCTTCCGTACGCTTAGATATCCGCCGTATTGGCAGCGTGAAAGAAGGCGACGAAGTTATCGGCAGTGAAACACGGGTGAAAGTGGTCAAAAACAAGGTAGCCCCACCCTTCAAGCAAGCCGAATTCGATATCTTGTACAACGAAGGTATTTCACGTGAAAGTGAAATTATCAACTTGGGTGTGCAACAGGGATTAGTTGATAAATCCGGTGCTTGGTTTAGCTATAATGGTCAGCGGATAGGCCAAGGTAAAGAAAATGCCCGGCAGTTCTTGAAAGAACATAAAGCCCTGGCGCAAGAGATTGAGACCAAGATCCGTGAGCTGATGATCAAACTGCATGCCACCTTGATTCATAGCGAAGAGGCAGAAAATAGCGCCGAGGAAAGCGTCGCTTAAGGCTCTTCCCCATGGATAACCTGACTTTAATCCGGCGTGCGGCCTTAGCCCTGCTCGCACGTCGAGATTACTCGCAACACGAAGTCCTCCAAAAACTTAAAACGAAAGGTTTTTCATCAGACGATATTCACCTTATTATCAACCATCTCCTGCAAGCTGGCTTGATTAACGAGCAACGCCTCATCGATAACTACCTCCATTTTCGCCGCGCCAAAGGGTACGGCCCGCAGCGTATTTGCATGGAATTGCAAGCTCGCGGCCTTACGGAGGAGATGATTGCAGAACGATTGCAGATCACCGATAATGCGTGGTTTACTGAAGCACAGAAGGTATGGCAAAAACAATTTAAAGGTCGGTTGCCAACCGATTATCCAACCCGTGCTAAACAAATGCGATTTCTCCAATATCGCGGCTTTACGCGGGAGCAGATTGAGCAGGTGTTCCGGGACAAGGGGAGATTAAGTGATGACTAAAAGCAGCATACAGAAAGAGTACGAAACCGACTTCTACGCATGGACGATTCGTAACGCAAAGCTGTTAAGAGCTGGTAAGTTATCCGAAATTGATATCGAACATATTGCTGAGGAAATTGAGAGCATGGGAAAAAGCGAGAAGAGAGAATTACTTAACCGCTTAGCCTTACTTATCGCTCATTTACTAAAATGGCAACATCAACCCATCCGGCGCAGCCGAAGCTGGGAGTTAACGATCAAGGAACAGCGCTTCGAATTAATCGACTTATTAGAAGAAAGTCCTAGTTTAAAACCTGAGCTAGAAAAGCAGCTTTCTCATGCCTATAAAAAAGCCCTTTTGATGGCAGAAAAAGAAACTGGTCTTGACCAGAAAACCTTTAAGAAAGAGTGCCCTTTCTCTTTAAAACAAATTTTTAATGAAAATTTCTTTCCGGAAAAATAATTTTTTTATGAAACAGTCAAAAAAACCCTTCTTAAGCAGCAACGAAATCCGTTATCAATTTTTAGACTATTTCCGTGCACACGGTCACGAAGTCGTACCCAGTAGTCCCCTCATTCCTG
>SCTP01000273.1 GCA_004322325.1 Gammaproteobacteria bacterium
ATATCATTCATACCCTACCTGCGTTAACGGATGCAGGCCGTGCCATCCCCGGCATGACGTTTGATTGGGTCGTCGAAAACACGTTCGCCGAAATTCCTCGCTGGCATCCTCTTGTAGGCGAAGTGATTCCGATTGCCTTACGCCAGTGGCGCAAAGGTCTCTTCTCTCGCGAGACACGTCTGGAATGGCAGCAATTGCGTCAGCGACTGCAAGCACAGCAATACGATGTGATTTTGGATGCGCAAGGGTTAGTAAAAAGTGCTTTCCTGACTTATTTTGCGAAAGGATTGCGCGTGGGATTAGATTTTAAATCGGCACGCGAATCACTCGCTTCTTTTGCTTATCAACGTAAATGTACGGTTAATTTTTATCAGCACGCTATCGTGCGTATGCGTCGTTTATTCAGTCAGGCACTCGGTTATACGTTGCCTGAGACAGCACCTGATTTCGATTTAACACGATTGCCATTATCGCCAGCCCCCGCGGAACATTATCTCGTCTTCTTACACGGCACGACATGGGAAACCAAACTTTGGCCGGAAGCATATTGGATACAGCTGGCAAAATTAGCAGAGCAGGCGGGTTATCGAGTGAAGTTAAGTAGTGGTAATGTGGAAGAAATGGAGCGGGCACAACGAATTGCTAGAGCTTGCACAGTGGTAGACGCCTTGCCACGCCTAGCTTTGTCTGATATGGCATCTTTGTTGACAAATGCAAAAGCAGTGGTGGCGGTTGATACCGGGTTCGGCCATCTCGCCGCTGCGCTGAATGTGCCGACGGTTTCTCTGTACGGCCCCACTAACCCAGAATACACCGGTGCATTAGGCAAAACGTCGATTCACCTGGCAGCCCAATTTCCCTGCTCACCTTGTATGAAGCGCATCTGTACTTATCGTGAACCCTCAGCCGTTACTCCAGCTTGCTATGAAACATTGCCGCCCGCCTACGTATGGGAGCAGGTGAAACGCTTAATTAATCCGACGATCCATAATTATTAATTTTTTCATGCTTCAAATCCAAATCTAAATCGCATCCTGTCGGATAAGAAGTAATTTGAATCCGGCTATTTTTACGAATGCCAGCGTTTGTTTCATGCGTTGCGATCGGAAAATAATCGCCGTATCCCACGTATTTCAAGCGGCGGAGGTTAATACTATTTTCTTTAAATTGAGAAATGTCCGTTGTATTCCACAGATAAGCCGCCACTTTTTTAGCACGCTCTTCGGAAAGCCGCAGTTCCCAGCGCGGGCGAGAAAAGCCGCTGGTATTCCCTGAAATGAGAATATTATTGTTTGGCTTACGCTGCAAAATGACTCCTACACTGTCAAGAATGGAAGGAGCCTGAGGAGTAAAATCCGCCGTATTAGGATAAAACAAGCGATCACTGGGGATATAAATACCAATATAATCCCCCACCGTATACACATCACCGCCGCCTTGAATAATACCACCCGAGTCATATCGCAACGTTGTGGCATAATAGCCGAGCATACCGCCCGTGAGACCGCCCAACATCATAGCGAATTTCGACCCACCCAACGCTGCGACACCACCTGCACCAGCTGCTGCGCCGACGGCCACTCCGGCAGCGCTGCCGGTGGTGTGATTGTCACCGATAAAAGGGTTGTACGTGCAACTGACGAGGAAGCATAAAGACACCATAAGCCCAACCAGCGATTTCTTCATGATAGTTTCCCTGATGAAGTTTCCCCGATTATATAACAATCGTGTACTATTGAAAGTCATGGAAGTTATTTTCTGCCTCGGAGCGAGTATATGGCACGATCTGGTGATTTATCCAACCAACTGTTACAGTCCCATCCCTATACGACATGGCAACTCATTAAGTTATATTGGCAATCAGAAGAACGTTTTAGTGCGTATGTTTTCTTTTTCGTCACCATCGTGATGACGGTAGTATTGGTGATGTTTGACGTGGCTTTTAGTTACTGGGCGAACGATTTTTACACTGCACTGCAAGCTTACGATAAGCATGGCGTATTGGTATTATTAGGTCTCTTTTGTTTGTTAGCGTTTTTTTATATTGTATTTGCTGTTTATCGTTATTACATTTCCCAATTATTTGGGTTACGTTGGCGGCGTTGGTTGACGCATCAATTTATTAATCGTTGGCTAGCTAATCGCAGCTATTATTATTTAGAAAATTTTGATGAACATACCGATAATCCTGATCAACGTATTCAAGAAGATATCGGTGCATTAGTGACGAGTTCCATTAGCTTATCGATTGGTTTAATTGGTTCTATCACCACCATTTTCGGATTTGTGTATGTGCTATGGCAATTATCTGGCCAGCTGCATCTTAATCTGGGTAGTTTAGGCACGATATTAATTCCAGGTTATCTGGTGTGGATAGCTATCATTTATGCTGCCTTAGGTACTTATTTTACTTTTAAAATTGGCTATCCGTTGGTGTCATTAAATTTCGAGCAACAACGTCGTGAAGCAACCTTTCGTTTTGCAGCAATTGATTTACGTGAACACGCTGAAAGTGTCGCGTTGTATGAAGGAGAGCATCATCAAAAAGGGATTCTCTCGCGTTTATTTGGTAATGTATTAGATAATTGGTTGGCGATTATATTACGGCAAAAATTATTATTATGGTTTACGGCTGGCTATAATCAAATTTCTGTGATTTTACCGTTGGTAGTCGCCTTACCTAATTATTTCGAAAAAATATTTTTATTAGGTGGTGTGATGCAAAGTATGCGTGCTTTTACGAGTATTCACGATGCCTTATCTTTTCTCGTCAATTCTTATCCTGACATTGCGCAATGGCGAGCGGTGACACGCCGTTTGACTTCTTTCATTGATCACATGGCAGAGCAGGATAAAAATGTCTTAGAGGGAAATAAATTACGTTTTCGTCAAGACGAAAGTAATAAAATTATCGCTAAAAATATTTCTATCTCTACGCCGCAAGGAAAGAAATTATTACAAAATATTAATGAAGAATTGGTGTATGGCCAGGATTATTTAATTAAAGGGTTTTCAGGGATTGGTAAAAGTACCTTTGTGCGAGCGTTAGCAGGAATATGGCCTTTTTCTGCAGGAGAAGTGACTTTTCCGGGCAAACAAAAAGTCATGTATTTGCCACAAAAACCGTATATGCCGATAGGCACATTAGCAGAAGCGATTATTTTTCCCGATAAACTTCATCCCGAATTTGAGACGCAGTTAGAAGAAGTGTTACGCGAATGTCACTTAGAAAATCTCATCCCGCGGTTACAAGAAACAGCGAGTTGGTCGGAGCAATTATCGCCGGGTGAACAGCAGCGGGTGGCTTTTGCGCGTGTCTTGTTACATCAACCAGATTGGGTTTTTCTAGATGAAACCACTTCCATGTTGGATTTAGCGAATGAAGAGCATCTTTATCGGTTATTAAAATCGAAATTACCGCATTGTTCTATTATAAGCGTAGGACATCGGCCGAGTTTAGATGCGTATCATGGTCACGTTATTAATATGATGGATTATCAATACCAGCCATCTTCTAATTAAAATAGTCATAACACGTTTTACACACACACGCCTGCGAGCTTGGATCAATGGCGCATCCCGTGCACGTCCTGACGCCTGCGCCACTCGTGCCGGTATCCCCGCCGAATCGAGAAATTACCTCCACGTCTTCCGCGCCGACTCTACCTCGAAATGAACTTGGGCACTGGGCGGGGGTCGCATTCTGCAAAACCGGCACATTTTCACTCACCGCGGGTGGAAGGGCAAAAGCTGTTGCATAGCTAAAAATAATACCCTGTAAAATCAATACCATAAGAAAATATTTCATTATAGTAACTCCTTTTTATTGATGGCTATCTTTCTATTATTTTAACTGAAGTAGTATGGTATGATGTGATTCTATTGTGTCTTAAATTTATTATAAGAAAGAGGGGTTAAGGTTATGTTAGGTATGGTGCATTTACCATGGTGGGGTTACATCGTTGTGTTGCTGGTTTTAACACAACTTACCATTCTATCCGTTACCCTCTTTCTTCATCGGGGGCAAGCGCATCGCGCTATTGAATTTCACCCAATTGCCAGTCATTTTTTCCGCTTTTGGTTATGGCTTACCACTGGCATGGTCACGAAACAGTGGGCAGCTATCCATCGTAAACACCATGCCAAAGTCGAAACCGATGAAGATCCGCATAGTCCAATTGCAAAAGGGATTAAGAAGGTATTTTTTGAAGGGGCAGAGCTATATCGTGTTGAAGCTAAGAATCAAGAGACAATGGATAAATACGGTCAAGGTACACCGGATGATTGGATTGAACGTAATGTATATTCGCGTCATAGCGCGAAGGGCATTGCGCTGATGCTGATCATTGATTTGGTCTTATTCGGTCCCGTCGGTCTTACGATGTGGGCGATACAAATGGCATGGATTCCTTTCTTTGCAGCAGGGGTCGTGAATGGGATTGGGCATTATTGGGGTTATCGAAATTTTGAGTGCAAAGATGCTTCTCGTAACATCATTCCGTTCGGCCTTTTTATTGGCGGAGAAGAATTACATAACAACCATCATGCTTATGGCACTTCTGCTAAGTTCTCTTCTAAATGGTGGGAGATCGATGCAGGTTGGGGTGTGATTCGATTGCTGCAAATGTTGGGGTTAGCAAAGCCCAGACGAATACCCGAATTGCACTTATCACCGACGAAAACATCGATTGATACGGATACGTT
>SCTP01000274.1 GCA_004322325.1 Gammaproteobacteria bacterium
AAAACATTACAAGAACGCGAATGGATTCGTGTACTGGGTTATCGGGATGCGCCAGGTAAACCAGCCATTTATGGTACGACGAAAACATTTCTTGATCATTTCAACCTCACATCATTAGCTGATTTACCAACACTCGCTGAATTTAAAAATCTCGAAGCGCAGGAAGCTCAATTACAAGTTCAGTTGGCGTTGGAGCATAGCGATGTCGGGCCAAGTGATAGTGACGCTATCCCTGAAGAAAACGAAGCATTAGCAACAGGTTAATTTCCATGTCTGAAAAAATACAAAAAATCCTGGCCAACGCAGGTGTCGGTTCACGTCGTCAAGTGGAAACGTGGATCCAAGAAGGCAGAATCACGGTGAATGGTAGACTTGCTACGATCGGTGAGCGTATCACGTATCACGATAAAATCTGTATCGATAAACGTGAAGTTAAGCTCATCAAAAGCCATCAACAAAAATCGCGCGTGTTACTTTATCATAAACCCGAAGGTGAAATGTGTACGCGTCATGATCCGGAAGGAAGACCCACGATTTTCGATCGTTTACCACTCATCCGTAATAGTCGATGGATTTGCGTCGGGCGATTAGATTTTAATACCTCGGGACTTTTGCTGATTACCAATGATGGCAAATTAGCGCATCATCTCATGCACCCTAGTTCACAGATTGAACGTGAATATGCCGTACGTGTGCGCGGTGCTGTGACACCGCAGGTGATGGATAAGCTGCGAACGGGCATTCAATTGGATGATGGGTTAGCGCATTTTGATCAGCTTGTGGATGCAGGGGGTCAGGGGGCTAATCACTGGTATCATGTGATTGTAAAAGAAGGGCGCAACCGCTTGGTGCGCCGACTGTGGGAAGCGTTGGGGTTTACCGTGAGCCGGTTGATTCGCATTCGTTTTGGGCCGGTTTATTTGCCATCCGGATTGCGCCGTGGGCGGCATGTGGAATTGGGGGATGAAGATATCGCCGCCCTCATGCAACTTGCGGAATAAAATTACAACTCGAACTGATAAGAAGTAGAAGGTTCAGGCTTTTCTTCATTTCTTTTCGTACTGCTACGGCCAAGAAACCCTTCTCTTTTACGTTGCGCATCAACCAGCGCTGCTAGCGAACCGTTTTTCCCCATTTCGAACAAGAAATCCATGCAATCAAATTTACGTGGCTCTTCTTGTTGTTCAGCCCATTCATAGGCTTGCTCTTTAGAAGCACCTGCCTGAATGCAATCTGCTGCCTTTGACCAATCTGACGTTTGCACTGCAATTAAAAGTTGATCACTGAGTAACGCTGATTTCTTTGCCTCTTCTCTTACTTTAATTTCATTTTGTATACGCTGATAAGTTGTACTCGCTCGCAAACCCCTCGACTCATGAATCAGCCACCCTAATGCGTTTTCCACATTCACTGCTTCTTTTAGTAATTGCAGCCCAACACCATAAGGATCATTTTTAGCCACCTTTTCAAGTGTCTCTGCAATCAGATGCTTATGCGAAAGCAGTTCTGCTTCATATCCGAATGGTATAGTGTCACTGGCTAATAACAGGCAAAGCAGTCGTTCTGGTGAAATTTCGCTATATTTCTCGTGATCAAAAGAAAAAACCCTCTGACAGCCTGCATTAATAAGCCTCATAATACCTTCTGGATTATCATATTTTTCCCCCGAAAAAAGCGCTACTCTCAGCATCAGCTTTCCTGCAGCTGGATGAGTTGGCATAGAAAACGCTTTAAAATCTGATGGGCGATGTATATTGACCTGACGCACCACTTGCTTTATGCCATCATCACTATAATTTTGGTAATATTTAATCTCTTCTGGATACTCCAGTAACAAAGCAAGATGGAGATGACCTTCATCTCTTGCCAATTGTGCGGGTATGATTCCAAGTGGATGTTTATCATTTATGGTCTTGGGATGTTGTCTACATAACCTTTCTACCATGGCGCGATTATCGCAAAATATCGCCATCAGGGTGGTAACATCTACAACAGCTCCAACAAAATATTGATCATTGATTAATCTTGCTGAATACAAAAGTAGCGACAAAGCGGTATAACCCTCTTTATTTTTTACTCGACTATTTGCACCCAGCAGCATGAGCAATATTACTCTGTTATGAGAATAAAAAGGCGTGTTTATCAACACTTCTAATGGTGTTTTTCCATGCTCATTGAGAATATCAACGTTGACATAGTTTTCTGCCAATTCCTTAATAACATTAAAAAAATCAGGTAATTGTCTTCCATATTTCACTATACTATGTAAAAGCGTCTGGCCATCCTCGCTCATTACCGTTGCGTCTGCTCCTTCACGCACTAATTGCATGGCCTTGTAAGGAAGAAACCCTTGCCGGCTAATTAATTGCTTTAATTGTTCTGTTAATTCATTATTTCTAACCATCATGCTTAAATTACCTTTTCTTTTATTTGATATCCTAGGAGAATGCCCTTGAATTAAAGGGTATTGTTATGAAAAAAGAAAATATATTATTGAGAGGATGGTTGTCAACCCATTATAACATGTTATAATATGTTATATGCTTACCAATGAGGTATTTTTAATGAATATTAATATATACTTGGAAAATTCTTTGGCAAAACAACTTAAAGACCACACCAAACTGGCTGGTAAGCCACGAAATGCCATTATTCGGGAAGCAATAAAAGAATGGATTGAACATCATCAGATAAAACAATGGCCTAAATCAGTGTTAAATTATAAAGGCTGCTCGGGGATACCTTCTTTTGAGTCTAGCCGCAAAGATTTATTACCTCCTAACGAAGATCCATTTGCATGAAATATTTACTAGATACTTGTGTTATTAGCGATTTTATAAAAGGGGAACAAGGTACTTTAATAAAAATAAAAAGCATGTCACCGAAAGATATTTGCATCTCCACTGTTACAATAATGGAAATTCAATTTGGCCTTATGCTAAATCCCGCTCGTGCTCAGAAAATTAAACATGTTATCCACGACTTTACAGCTACCATTCACATCATAGATTTCAACCAAGACGATGCAAAAGAAGCGGCTATCATTCGTTCACTCTTAAAACAGAAAGGCTGCCCTATCGGCAGTTATGATGTCTTACTTGCCGGCACCGCATTAAACCGAAAGTTAACTCTTATTTCAGCAAATCTAAAAGAATTTAACCGCGTTGAAAAATTAATGCTAGAAAATTGGCGGGGAAAATAAATAAACTCAATTATTATCACAAATTAAATTCATAAAAGTTTACATGCTGCTCTGGCAAATTGCTGCATAATCCCTCTGTCGTTGCGAGCCGCGTTTTTTGCGGCGAAGCAATCCAGCTTCTCCCATGACATAATTAAACCTAACCTCATAACAGAGGAAAAACTGGATTGCTTCGCTACGCTCGCAACGACGGTTATCTTTTCCCTGGATAAACAAACTTAAACTCACTTGCTGCATCATTTAACTGCCGCGTGATCGTACGCTGGTTGAAATCAAAATCAAAATTAGCATTGAAATAATAATCTCTTAGCATTTCCCAACTATCAATATATACATGGTGAGGATGCTCACGATCAGCTGGATTACGCATTCCAAATGCTTCCATCTTTAGCCAAAATGGCTCAAAATACTCTTCGCTCATTTCGATTTTTTTCTTCAGTACACCTACTAATGAACCCAATGCCGAGTTAGCTTTTGCGTTACCTAAACGCAAGTTAGAATGATCATTAAATTTTGCTTTCCAAAAATTCCTCAAAGCATCTTCAAGTTGTATCGTATTTTTAATACGCACCGCATATCCTGCTTCAATCAAATGCTCTGCTACACTATTAAACGGTTGCCCTTCAAACATTCTTTTAATTTCTTGCTTAATGACTTCATTTCCTTTCCAATGACAAATATCTTCATTCCCCTTTTGGGACCTAAATAAAGTTAAAGTTTTATTCGAAAATGAAACACGATTTTCCTCAAAAAAAATTTTATCAATTATTCCATCTTTTATCTTAACAGTAACATCTCTACTATGTTTTATTTTTTTACTTTCATCAAAAAACAGAAGTAGCGTTTGCGTAAGTTTATGTAATCCACAAATCTTTTCCCACTGGCTTTGCTTTTTTAAATCCAACTGGTCTGTAGATAATGAGTTACAAAGCATTTTTGTATTTGCCACAATCAACATTAGCTTCTCTTTTACAGTAGGATCTACTCCCGCTATTGCTTTTATAGAACTTATATTTTTCATACATTCCGCTATGAGTTGACATTCCTTTATCAATGTATCAAGCAAATTACTATCTTTTTGATCTTGTCCTTGCTGGTAATTAGACACAAAATGTTGAAGCGTAGCATCAAATGCTATTAATAATTTATAATTTTTATCTTTTTGAAGCGTAGAATATCTCATATTAATCACCTCTCATCCTTTACAAATTTTTTCTCTCAACCTATAAACCAACTCCAACGCCTCTTTCGCCGTCAACTCATCCGGATTCATCTCCCGCAACTGCATCACCACTGGATGCTCCTTCTCCTCCACCGCAAACAAATCCTGCTGCACCGGTATTTTTTGATACGCCTGCTGCTCCAATTCCTGCAATTTCTTCTTTGCAAATTGAATCACCGCGCGCGGCACACCCGCTAACTGCGCCACTTGAATACCATAACTCTGATTCGCAGGCCCTTCTTGCACCGTATGCAAGAAAATAATCTTATCCCCATGCTCCGTCGCATCAAGATGAATATTTTTCACCGCCGACATTTCATCTGCTAACGAAATCAATTCAAAATAATGCGTGGCAAATAAAGTAAACGCTCGCACTTGTTGCGCTAAATGATGCGCACACGCCCAGGCTAGTGATAACCCATCAAACGTACTCGTCCCCCGCCCCACTTCATCCATCAACACCAAACTCTCCGACGTCGCATTATGCAAAATATTCGCTGTCTCCGTCATTTCCACCATAAACGTCGAACGTCCACTCGCTAAATCATCCGATGCACCAATACGAGTAAAAATACGATCAATCTTACCAATACGCGCCGAACGCGCCGGCACAAAACTGCCGATATGCGCAAGCAACACAATTAAAGCAATCTGCCGCATATACGTCGACTTACCACCCATATTCGGCCCCGTAATCATTAACATGCGTTGCTGATGATTCAACAGCGCATCATTCGGCACAAACGCTTGCTCAGATACCGCCTCCACCACAGGATGACGACCTTCTACAATATCAATACCCACCTCTTCTGTTAATTCCGGACAACACCACTTAAGATGTGCAGCACGTTCCGCAAAATTCACTAACACATCTAATTCCGCTATCGCCGTGGCACACGTTTGTAACACAGGAATAGGCGATAATAATTTCTCCAACAACTCTTCATATAATAATTTTTCTCGCGCTAACGCTCGATCACGTGCACTTAATGCTTTATCTTCAAATGCTTTTAACTCCGGCGTAATAAACCGCTCGGCATTTTTTAATGTTTGCCGACGAATATAATCCGCCGGTACACTTTGCGCTTGCACACGGCTGATTTCAATGTAATAACCATGCACACGATTGTAGCCCACTTTTAATGTCGATAATCCCGTACGCTTTTTTTCTTGCTCTTCCAGCGCTATCAGATAACCACCCGCATTTTCACTGATCGCTAATAACTCATCAAGTTCGGCATCAAACCCACTCGCAATCACACCCCCATCACGCATCGTCACCGGTGGATTATCAACAATAGCGCGTGATAATAAATCGTGTAATTCAGGAAATTCATTGATAGCAGTTTTTAATTGCTGGATTCGCTCTGCCGTCTCATTTGCTAATTGTTGCTGCAATGTTGGTAAAAGCGCTAACGTCGAGCGAAGCGCCACTAAATCACGCGGGCGTGCGGTTTTTAATGCAATACGAGAAAGAATACGCTCAAGGTCAGCTACTTCATGCAATGTTTTTTGTAAAGCTGAATAACTATGATTCGCCAACCATTGCTGAACACTCTCTTGCCGTGCACGTAAAATGTTCCGATCACGCAGCGGACGATTAAGCCATCGCTTTAACAGTCGGCTGCCCATCGCCGTACGAGTATGATCAACTACCGAAGCAAGCGTATTTGCTTCTGTCCCCGCAAGATTGATCACTAATTCCAAGTTACGCCGTGACGCCGCATCAAGAATCAAACTTTCTTCGCGCCGCTCT
>SCTP01000275.1 GCA_004322325.1 Gammaproteobacteria bacterium
TGGACAAGCGGTGTACTAGGACTAGCAAAGTTTCTCTCTATCATCATGCCAGCTTCATAAGCAAATCGACCTGCTTGTAAAGCATGAGAAAATGCCGCTGCCATTTGCACTGGATTTTTCGCTAATGAAACAGCGGTATTAAGCAGCACGCCATCAAAACCTAATTCCATCGCTTGCACAGCATGTGAAGGTTTGCCAATCCCCGCATCCACAATCAAGGTAATATCGGGCAATCGAGCACGTAAAGTTTCTAAGGCATAAGGATTTATTAACCCTTTTCCTGAACCAATCGGTGAACCCCATGGCATTAAAATACGGCAACCCTGATCAACTAAACGTTGGCACAATACTAAATCATCCGTGCAATAAGGAAACACTTCAAAGCCACGTTGCACTAATATTTTCGCTGCTTTTAATAATTCTAATGGATCAGGCTGCAAATTATAATCATCACCAATCACTTCCAGCTTAATCCAATGCGTGTGAAAAATTTCTCGCGCCATTTCTGCTGTCATGATTGCATCTTCTGCACAATGGCAACCTGCTGTGTTGGGCAGCAAATGGCAGTCTAATGATTTGATGTAATTCCAAAATGTTTCACCGCCTTTTTCTCTTGGCGACTGTCGCTTAAGGGAAACAGTGATGACATTCGTACCTGACGCGATAATAGCTTCTTGCATAATTTGTAAGGAAGGATATCGTGCTGTGCCTAACAATAAGCGGCTAGATAAAATAGCATCGGCTAATTTCCACATTTTTTTAACCTCCTTGCATAGGCGTGATAATATCAACGATGTCACTTTCTTTAATCAACGTGATGGCGTAGTCCGCACGTGGAATAAAGACCTGATTCACTGCAACAGCAAAACAATCTTCTTTACAGGTTTGTGCAATTAATAGTTCTGCTAGTGAACATGTTTTTTCCGACTTGAACCGTTTGTTTGTCATATAAATTTTCCCATAATTGTGGATAGCATAAGGTACCCTGTTGCAGCCACTGCATAATATCAGCAGCGATGGAGGGTGAAATTAAAAATCCATGTCGATATAACCCATTGATAGCAATAAGACCATCAGTGTATTTAATTTTTGGCAAATAACTAGCTAATGTGGGGCGGCATTGTGTCACTGTTTTGATGATATGCGCTTCAGCAAAACCTGGGTGCACGTAATAAGCTGCCGTTAATAATTCTAAAGTAGAACGCACTGAAATGGGATGATCACTTTCGGAATGAATTTCACTCGCCCCCACCAGATAAACATGATTAGGTCTGGGCACGATGTATAAGGGATAGCGTGGATGGATTAATCGAATAGGATGCTTGATGCTAACATCCGGTGCATGCAACCAAATTAATTCACCTCGTATTCCATGCAGATCAGAAAAAATTGATTTCGCTCCCAGACCTCGGCAATCAAAAACCAGATCAAATTTTCTATCCTGAACTTTTCCTGGCAAAACAGCATCGATATAGGTATTTTTATGCCATTCAATCTCTTTTATCATTAACGCATCTAATAACGCTTGATTATCGACATGCGCTTCGTTCTGAAAATGATAAACATCATTAAATTTAGCAAGCGTAGGCTCGAGTGTTATTACTTCATCATGAGTTAATTTTTTATAACATGATTGGTTTTTTATTTTGGTATCAATCACATCCAGTAATCGAGTTAAATCAGCTTTATCTTTCGGATGGGATAATACTAAACTGCCTGAAGTTTGAAAATAAATTTTATCTTCTAGTTTATTGATAATAGCTGGCCAATGCTGCTTCAGTGCATCTTGTCCTAAATGGTAAATAAGTTCATCGGCTGTTTCTAATTCAGCAATCGGCGATAACAAGCCAGCCGCCACTCTACTACTATTCAGCTTACCCGTATCAAACAAGGCGGCTTCATGACCGGCATTCACCAAGGTAAATGCCAGCAACCGCCCCATGATACCCGCACCGACAATCCCTACTTTCATGTCCCAGCCTTTGCTAATTGACGAATTTCCTGGGTAATTTGCATGGAACAAAATTTCGGACCGCACATGGAGCAAAAATGGGAAACTTTCGCATTATCTTGCGGCAAAGTAGCATCATGATAAGCACGTGCAGTGTCAGGATCGAGTGATAAGTTAAATTGATCTTCCCAACGAAATTCAAATCGTGCTTTCGATAACATATTATCATGATGTAATGCAGTAGGATGTTTTTTAGCAAGGTCAGCGGCGTGGGCAGCAATTTTATAAGCGATAATGCCTTGTTTTACATCGTGTTGATTTGGTAAACCCAGGTGTTCTTTGGGCGTAACATAGCAGAGTACTGATGTACCATACCATCCCATAATGGCAGCACCAATGGCACTCGTAATATGGTCATAGCCAGGAGCAATATCGGTGGTCAGAGGGCCCAAGGTGTAGAAAGGCGCTTCACTGCAATAGTGTAATTGTTTATCCATATTTTCTTGTAATAAATGCATTGGCACATGGCCTGGGCCTTCAATCATCACTTGCACATCGTGCTGCCAAGCTATTTTCGTTAATTCGCCTAATGTTTCTAATTCACCAAATTGCGCTTTGTCATTGGCATCTGCAATGCAGCCTGGGCGTAAACCATCTCCCAAGGAAAAACTCACATCGTAACTACGCATGATGTCGCATAATTCTTCAAAATGCGTGTAGAGAAAATTTTCTCGGTGATGCGCCAAACACCACTTCGCCATAATGGAACCACCGCGTGAGACAATGCCGGTGATGCGGTTAGCGGTAAATGGGACGTAACGTAATAATACACCCGCATGAATAGTGAAATAATCCACACCTTGCTCTGCTTGTTCGATGAGTGTATCGCGAAAAATTTCCCAGGTCAGATCTTCTGCAATACCGCCTACTTTTTCTAATGCTTGATAAACAGGAACCGTGCCGATAGGAACAGGAGAATTACGGATAATGTAATCACGGGTGACATGAATATTTTTGCCCGTCGAAAGATCCATGACTGTATCTGCACCCCACCGTGTTGCCCACATTAACTTTTCCACTTCTTCTTCCACGGA
>SCTP01000276.1 GCA_004322325.1 Gammaproteobacteria bacterium
GCAGCGTGTCTTTATTATGGATCAAGTAGAACAATTCATGCCGCATTATCTGCGATTTGTGCGTGGGGTATTGGATACGACAGCGTTGCCATTGAATATTTCGCGTGAAATTTTGCAAGATCATCCGTCTATTCCTAAATTGCGCGCAGCGTTAGTACGGCACGTATTAGATTTATTAGAAAAATTAGCGCAAGATGAGCCGGAAAAATATAAGAAATTCTGGAAAGAATTTGGCGCAGTGTTAAAAGAAGGTCCAGCGGAAGATTTTGCTAATCGTGCACGTATCGCTAAGTTATTACGCTTCGCTTCCACGGATCAAGATTCGCCTGAGCAACTGGTTTCACTCGATGATTACATCAAGCGGATGAAGCCGGCGCAGAAGAAAATCTATTATGTGACAGCTGATAGTTTTAACGCAGCAAAATCCAGTCCGCATTTAGAAATATTCCGTAAAAATAACATTGAAGTGCTCCTCTTGGGTGATCGTATTGATGAATGGGTGGTCAGCCATTTACCTGAATTTGAAGGCAAGCCATTACAATCTGTTGCCAAAGGTGAATTGCAGTTAGATGAACTTGTGACGGAAGATGCGGCGACTAAACAAGCGGAAGAAAAGAAAGATCAAGAACAGCATCAAGCCTTTGATGCCTTGCTCAAGCAAATCCAAACCGTGTTAGGTGATCAAGTGAAAGAAGTGCGTTTATCGCATCGCTTGACAGCTTCACCCGCGTGTTTGGTGCGTGACCAAGATGCGATGGGAACGCAAATGGAGCGCTTGTTGAAAGCAGTGGGCCAAACGGTGACGGAAGTTAAACCGATTCTTGAATTAAATCCAGAGCATCGCATTATTCAAAAAATGCAAACCGGTATTCAAGAAGAACAGATGAAAGAATGGACGCACATTCTTTATGAACAAGCGCTGCTAGCAGAAGGCAGTGCATTAACCGATCCAGCGGCATTTGTGCAGCGGATTAACAAACTATGGATGGAAACACTATGTTAATCGGCGTTCCCAAAGAAATTAAAAGCCTCGAATATCGTGTGGGTCTTGTGCCGAGTAGTGTGCGGGAGTTCATTCAACATGGACATCGTGTCATCGTGCAAAAAGGGGCAGGCGAAAAAATCGGCTTTGATGATGATGCTTATCGACAAGTCGGTGCCGAGATTGAAGAGACAGCCGAAGCAATTTATCAGCAAGCTGATATGATCATCAAAGTGAAGGAGCCGCAGCTGCAGGAATGTCGCCTGCTGCGGCGCGGTCAAATCTTATTTGCTTATTTGCACTTAGCGCCTGATCCTGAACAGGCGCATTTATTGCAAGAATCAGGCTGTGTGGCAATTGCGTATGAAACAGTTACGGATAAGAATGGTGGATTACCGCTGTTAGCACCAATGAGTGAAGTAGCGGGCCGCATGTCGATTCAAGCAGGGGCGACGTGCCTGGAAATCAAAAACGGTGGTAGAGGTATTTTGCTAGGCGGTGTGCCGGGTGTAGCGCCTGCTAAAGTGGTCGTGATTGGCGGTGGCATGGTGGGGACGAATGCCGTGCGGATGGGGATGGGCATGGGTGCGCATGTTGTTGTCATCGATAAATCGCTTGCGCAATTGTATCAGTTAGATCTGCAATTTGGCTCGAAAATTAATACGATTTTTTCGACCACCGATGCGATTGAAGAGCATGTATTGAATGCTGATTTAGTCATTGGTGCTGTTTTAATTCCGGGTGCCTCTGCGCCTAAATTAGTGACGAGAAAAATGTTAAGCGGCATGCGTCCTGGTTCCGTGGTGGTGGATGTTTCCATCGATCAGGGCGGTTGCTTTGAAACCAGCAAACCCACGACGCATGAAAATCCCACTTTTATTGTGGATGGCGTGGTGCATTATTGTGTGACGAATATGCCGGGGGCAGTACCTCGTACATCGACGTTTGCATTAAATAATGCTACGTTGCCGTTTGGTTTATTATTAGCAAATTTAGGTTATCGAGAAGCGATGCGTCAGAATCCTCATTTGATGAATGGATTAAACGTTTGCGAAGGTAAAATTACGCATCAAGCTGTTGCCGAAGCATTGCATCAGCCTTATACACCGGCAGAACAAATGATTGGAGTAAAATAACATGCTGAACTGTTTTATCACTGAAACTAGAACTTCTGCGATTCCTATTAGTGTCGTCACGCTGCAGCAATTTCCTGAATGGTTAGCAAAGCAAACGGATTATATTAAATCATGGCTGAGTGCGACGCAGTTTCGTGCTGAAGCGGGTAGTATGCGGCTTATTTCAGATGCGAAAGGTCATCTTTCGCAAGTGATTTGTTGTGTGGAGAATAAAATCAGCTTATGGAGTGTGGGTCATTTACCTTTTATGTTGCCTGAAGGGGTTTATACGTTTCAGGCAGATGAAGAATCGTTAGCCATCGGCTGGGGATTAGGTGCTTATCAATTTAATCGTTACAAAAAACCAACTCGGCAACCGGCGCAATTGCAACTATCATCTGCTATGGCAGCGCAAGTGTTGAATGTTGTGGAATCAATTTATTTAGTGCGTGATTGGATTAATACGCCGACAGAAGATATGGGTCCTTCTCAATTAGCACGTGCGGCTGAAAAATTAGCGAATCATTATGAAGCTAAATTTACGCAAATTGTGGGAGAAGAATTGCTGCAGCATAATTATGCTTCTATTTATACCGTCGGTAGAGCGAGTGATGATTCGCCGCGTTTACTTGATTTACGTTGGGGGAATCCTGCGCATCCTAAAGTGACGTTAGTGGGGAAGGGTGTGTGTTTTGATACGGGTGGTTTAGATATCAAACCTTCATCGTATATGCTGCTGATGAAAAAAGACATGGCAGGTGGTGCACATGTATTAGGTTTAGCGCGGATGATCATGGAAGCGAAATTACCGATTTGTTTACGTGTATTAGTGCCTGCGGTTGAAAATGCCATTTCAGGCAATGCTTATCGTCCTGGCGATATTATTAAAAGTCGCAAAGGGATGACGATTGAAATTGGCAATACGGATGCAGAAGGGCGAGTTGTTCTGGCGGATGCATTAACAGAGGCGGTGAATGAAAAGCCTGAGTTGCTGATTGATATTACGACGTTGACGGGCGCGGCTCGCGTTGCATTGGGGACAGAGTTGCCGGCGGTGTTTTCGAATAATGATCAATTAGTCGGAGAGGTGATTGCGCAAGGGGAAAAGCAGAACGATCCTATGTGGCGGTTACCTTTATTTGCTTTGTATCGTGAGTATCTGAATAGTCAGATTGCGGACATTAACAATAATTCATCTGAATCTTATGGTGGGGCGATTACGGCGGCGTTATTTTTAAAAGAATTCGTGCCGGATGATATTCCGTGGCTGCATTTTGATTTGATGGCGTGGAATTCCCGCGCGCGTGCGGGACGGCCACAGGGTGGAGAGGCGGTGGGGTTACGGGCGTTGTTTGGGTATTTGAGGGGGAGGTATGGGAAGAGTTGATTGGCAAATTTTCCTCTACCATAATCGTTGAATATCATAGGCATCAAATGCCACATCATTGCTTAAAATAGGTAGATTTTCTTGAATGGCTTGCGAAATAATCAGGCGGTCAAATGGATCGCGGTGATGAAAAGGGAGTGATGCTACACCTACTACATGGCGAAAATTTATTTCAAGCTGAAGAATGCTATTTTCTTGTAACTGTTTGGGAATAAATTTTTCGATAGGTGGTTTTAATTTTAGTTTGCCTAAACTTAACTTGATAGCCATTTCCCATATACTTGCTAAGCTTAAAAACAAGTCATTTTCCTCATCAAGGAAAATTTTTTTTGCTTTTTTGCTGAGCTCTGGGGCATCCGCAATGAGCCACAAAAAAGCATGGGTATCTAATAGAATTTTCATTACGTGTAATCTTCAAAATCTTCT
>SCTP01000277.1 GCA_004322325.1 Gammaproteobacteria bacterium
GTTTAATGACGAAGCTAACCTCTTGCTAGAGCACTATTTTAGCCATGAAGGGCAAGTAGGGAATTAAATCACTGATCAATAGGCGGAGGGCCATGGACGATGGGCGCCAAGAAGTCTTTTATTCAAAAATATCAAGACGTGATGCCAACGGGGGCAGGCGCGCTATTTCTCATTCAGATTTTTAGCTTAATGGGATTTAGCGTACTTTACTCCACGCTCATCTTGTATATCACCGAAAGTTTGCACATGAGTGATTTTCTCGCGACGAGTATCACTGGCTCTTTTATCGCCTTGAATTACTTTTTACATATCATTGGCGGCTATATCGCCGGACGTTATTTGAGTAGTCGCAGCTTATTTAGCATTGGCATGGTGTTACAAGTCACAGGCTGCTTATTGATTTCAGTCCCTACCACTGGTTTTCTTCTTTGGGGATTAGCCTTTTTCTTAGGCGGTAGTGGCATCAATGCCACGTGCATGAATTGTATGGTGATGCAATTGTTTAAACCGGATGATAAACGCCGAGAAGCTGCCTTCTTATGGAATTACAGCGGTATGAATATCGGCTTCTTTGTAGGTTTCTCTCTCGGTGGTTATTACCATTTGCAGCATGCCTATCATTCCCTTTTCCTCTTGAGTGCGTTGGGCAATTCCGTGGCCTTACTATTGGTGCTTTATAATTGGAGGACACTGAAAGACCGCGATACTCTTTTTATTGAATCTTCTTCTCAAGTGCAAAAGAAAGCACGATTCGTTGGTATCAGCATGTTAGTGGCGTTAGTGATTGCGATACGGGTCTTATTAAAGCAAACGGATCTCTCTAACCAACTCATTTTGTATATTGCAGCGGCCATGTTTGGTTTAATCATCATCATGACCATGAAACAGCCGAGCAAAACAGAACAACACAAGATGTGGGCTTTTATTATTCTAACTTTTTGCAGCCTGGTATTTTGGACGTTATATCAATTGGCGCCAATGGGACTCAATCTATTTTCCGAACGAAATATAGACCGGCATTTTCTAGGTTTTCTGATCGCACCGCAATGGATACAGAACATCAATTGTATTGTCATTATTATTGGTGGCCCTTTATTAAGCGTCATCTTTACCGCATTACGGGAACGTGGCATTAATATTAGTATTCCATTCCAATTTTCACTCGCCCTCGTATTAATTGGCATTGGCTTTGCGATTCTGCCGTTAGGAATCAGCTTAGCTGATGCACAAGGTTATACGAATTTTAATTGGTTGCTAGCAAGTTATATTCTCCAAAGCCTCGGCGAATTATTTATCTCACCCATTGGCTATGCCATGATCGGCGAGCTAGCCCCCGTTCATTTACGCAGTTTCATGATGGGCATGTGGATGATGATCACAGGCATTGCCGCTGTTTTATCTGACCACTTTTCCAAAGTGGCATTAGGATCAAGCGATTCGATTGACCCACTGGTGACAAACGCAAGCTATAGTCATACGTTTAACCTCTTAGGTTGGAGCTCGATTGCAGCGGGCGTGTTGCTGTTTGTCTGTGTGCCAATTGTGGTGCGTTTAACGCAAGAGAAAAAAAGGAAGATGGTTATTCAATTGGAATTAAATAATTCCATTCCATAACCCCCATCGCTTTCTTCTTTCTCATCTTCGAGGATGACTGCTTCTCCTTGCAGTTTCTCTAGCCCTTTAAAATCCCAGAACTTCTTATCCATCAACTGACTCGGCTTAATCGCGCTCAACGCATGCAAAATATTACTCGGCACCTTCGGATTTTCTTCTGCTAACTGATCCACTAACATTTTAATCCGCTTGCGCATCAAATTTTCCTGTGAACCGCATAGCGTGCATGGAATAATCGGAAAGGCCATTTCTTTTGCATACTCAGCAATATCTTTTTCCTGACAATAAGCCAGCGGGCGGATAATAATATGTTTTTTATTATCACTTATTAATTTCGGCGGCATCGACCGAATTTCGCCATTATATAAAATCGACATTAACAACGTTCGCACTAAATCATCCCGATGATGACCTAATGCAATTTTATTAAACCCTTTTTCTTCTGCATAACGATAAATAATCCCGCGGCGTAAGCGAGAACATAAAGAACAATACGTTTGACCTTCGGGAATCTTGCTTTTCACAATCGAATACGTATCCCGCATGAGAATTTCATAAGGAATCTGATGATCACTCAGCCAACGACGCAAAGCTTGATCATTCCAACCAGGCTGCGCTTGATCGAGGGTAAATGCAAATAATTCAAACCGTACTTTTGCACGATACTGCAATAATTGCAGAACACGCAACATCGTAAAAGAATCTTTGCCGCCAGATAAACACACCATGATCTTATCGCCATTTCGAATCATGCCGAAATCAGCAATAGCTTTACCAGTGTAATGTAAGAGTTTTTTTTCGAGTTCTGCTACTTTTGCCAAACGATTTTCTCTCTTTTATTTTTATTAGAGAAAAAAGAAATTGCCGCCTAAACCGGAGTTTAAAGACGGCAATGATCTTAGAAAATTTGCTCGCTGTTATTTTTCGACAGACACATCTTCCGCTTGCAGACCTTTCTGGCCTTGTGTCACTTGGAATGATACGCGCATTCCTTCTTCGAGGGTACGGTATCCGTCGCCGCGAATGGCTCTGTAGTGAACGAATACGTCACCACCTTGATCGCGCTGAATAAAACCATAACCTTTGCTGTTGTTAAACCATTTAACGGTTCCGTTTTCACGTGCTGCTGACATAGCTGCTGACATAACTCTTTTACCTTTACTAATTAAACAAAAAACCTACATCTGAGTTATCTTGACCGGCGGGAATAAACCTTAAGGCAGGATTCACACTGATGATAGCCAAGTATAACAGATTATTCGAACAAGAAAAGTACCCCTCAAGCAGGATAAAATTTGTCCACCACAATGCCTTGCCGACGGCATGTATCTAAAAATTGATTGCTCA
>SCTP01000278.1 GCA_004322325.1 Gammaproteobacteria bacterium
GTTATTCGGTGTGAAGGTGACTTTTAACGAGGTTAACGTTGAAGGCGCGCCATTCACATTTAAAGTGATTTTTGCTTGTGCTGTCGGTTGACAGCTATAAGTTAAATTGGTGACAGGTGCAGTCGTTGCATTGGCAACCACTGAAGTGGGATTGAAGCTAGGCTGACAATCAAAGCCATTATAGTTAATAGCAGCGGTTGAAAAACGATACGTACTGCCACTTTTCAGTTGGGTCACGGTGGTTGAAGTTCCCCAATCGACCGTCACCGGTACATTACTACCTGATGTCGTTTCGGTGACGAGGACAGTTGGTTTGCCAGTATAACCGCTTAATTCAGTCGGTAAAGCTTGTAATTGTATGGCAATTTTGCCAGTTTGCTGAACTAAGGCGTAATTAATCGTCGATGTAACTGTTTGGCTGATGGCTAATGTTAATGCCGATGGTGTTGCTGTTCCTTGATAAACATTGCCATTTGTATCGGTGACGCTATCCACCGACAGGGCATAATTACCGGCCGTTAATCCTGAAACGACTTGCCGACTACTCCATGGAAGTTGAATATCGCTGATAAGTTGGCCATTTGAGGAAAGATGAACAAGCGCATAGTTTTGTGTCACATTGGTAGGTTTTGAAGCGGCATTGGTCAGTTCTATGTTACCTGTTTCAACAGGCGTGCCGAGATAGACTTGAGTGGTATTATCAACGTGACCATCGGAATCTGTTCCATATTTAATAGAGATAGAAGCACCAGCGGGTAGCAGGCTATTACCGCCAGTATTAGTCGGAAAATGCAAATAAAAACTTGCTAAATAATTTCCGCCTGTCAGCAATCGTGAGGTTATTTTTAAATCGTTATCGGGATAAGAAAGCGGGCTAAAATCTCCCCAAAAACTGGTATTAAGCGCTGTTTTACTCTGAAAGGTAATAGCTGCGTCTTGAAAATCAACCGTTGTTTTACAATTATTAGTCAGTTTCAACACAACGGATTTCCACCACACATCCCCTGTCGAACTAAATTGGGACGTGATACACGTCGTAGGTTGGGGGGACACCAGGGGGGCTGCGGTCGCAAAAGCACTTTGGGAGAGGAAAATAAAAGTGATCAATCTTAATAATAATGCTTTCATAAACGATTCCTTTCGTTGTACTAGCCTCCTAACTTACCATTAAGCTAATAGCTATTCAACGCAAATATGAAATAACACTACCCATGTGAATAATTACCCGTTATACTTCTGCATCGAAAAAAGTCACCTTAAAAATAGGAAAGAAAATAGTATGGAACTTGCTCATATTATCAGCGTCATTGTCATAGTCGGTCTTGTTTTTACCTCCGCGTTTTTTCAACTCGCTACTCTTGTTTGGACGGCCCTCATCGGTATAGCCTTAATCAGCTTTACATTGCTTGGTTATCTAACTGCCCCCTGGTTGATTATTTTCTGGTTGGGCTATCTTTGCGCGGCGCTATTCGCTAACTTACACCAACTGCGCCGACGCTATCTGATTCTTCCTGCTTTGAAAATATTACAACAACGCATGCCGCCCATTAGTAACACGGAGCGTGAAGCGATTGATGCAGGACATACGTGGTGGGAGAAAGAATTATTTTGTGGTCAACCACAATGGAAAAAACTATTTGCTATTCCGAAACCCACGCTGACGGCAGCGGAGCAATCTTTTGTCGATAATCAAGTTGAAACCTTATGCGGCATGTTATGCGATTGGGAAATTACCCAAAAAAACCGCGATTTGTCGCCCGAAGTATGGGAATATCTTAAAAAAGAAAAATTTTTCGGCATGGTGATTGCGAAAGAGTATGGTGGCTTAGGTTTTTCCGCACTCGCGCATTCTACGGTAGTTGTCAAAATCGCGACACGCAGTATCAGTGCAGCGGTTAATACTATGGTGCCAAATTCACTGGGGCCAGGTGAGTTGTTATCGCATTATGGTACTGAGGAACAGAAAAATTATTACTTACCCCGTTTAGCCGCCGGACAAGAAATTCCTTGCTTTGCTTTAACCGCACCCGATGCCGGAAGCGATGCGGGTTCTATTCCTGACACCGGCATTATTTGTCAGGGTGAATATAATGGCAAAGAAGTGATTGGCATTCGTCTTAACTGGGATAAGCGCTATATCACGCTCGCTCCTATTGCAACTGTATTGGGCCTCGCTATCCAACTTTACGACCCTGAGCATTTAGTAGGTGAGGAAGAAGAAATCGGTATCACCTTATGTTTAATTCCGACAACTCATCCTGGTGTGGAAATCGGTAATCGCCATTATCCATTGCAATTGGCTTTCATGAATGGGCCTACGCGTGGTAAGGATGTCTTTATCCCACTTGATTGGATTATCGGCGGACCTAAAATGGCGGGGCAGGGTTGGCGCATGCTGATGGAATGCCTTTCTATCGGTCGCTCTATTTCTTTACCCGCGCTCGCTACCGCTTGCAGCAAAATGACTTATCGGTATACAGGGGCGTATGCTCGATTACGTCGGCAATTTAATACACCCATTGCTTCGTTTGAAGGGATAGAAGAAGCATTAGGTTATATTGCGGGTGGTACTTATATGGTAGAAGCCACTCGTATGATGACGGCTGGTGCAGTTGACCTTCACATTAAACCTGCTATTGCTTCTGCGATTGCTAAATATCATTTAACAGAAATATCGCGCAGTGTGGTGGCACACGCGATGGATATTCATGCTGGTCACATGATTCAACTCGGACCTCGAAACTTTTTAGCGAATGTTCATTTCGCTACTCCCATCAGTATTACGGTGGAAGGCGCTAATATTTTAACGCGTAATCTCATTATCTTTGGTCAAGGGGCAATCCGCTGTCATCCTTATCTGTTAAAAGAAGTAGAATTAATCACCTCACCTCATACTAAGATAGAAGACTTAGATCGTGTCTTGATGTCACACGTCGGCTTCTTTATTAGCAACCTGTTGCGCAATCTCGCGTATGGGTTAACCGGTGGCCGATTTATTTTTGCTTCCGTGCGTAATCGCCGTATTAAGAAATATCAGCGACAACTCACGCGTATGAGTGCAGCATTAGCTTTAATCGCGGATGCGAGTTTAATGATATTAGGTGGTAGCTTAAAACGTCGCGAACGTATTTCTGCACGTTTAGGTGATATGCTCAGTCAATTATATCTCGCCTCTGCTGTGTTAAAATATTATCACGATCATCAAGAGCCTGAGTCAGATGTGGATTATGTTTGCTGGTCATTGCAGCAATGTTTATATAAAATTCAAATCGCGAGCAATGATGTGCTTGATAATTTCCCGCAGCGTTTTGTCGGCAAGTTATTAAGCTGGATCATTTTCCCATTTGGTCAAGCGTATCGAGCACCACAAGATCAACTGCATAAAAATATTGTGGTACCGATGCTTTCTTCTTCTGACCTACGTGATCGTTTAACAAAATATTGCTACGTCAGCAAACATGAAAAAGAATTGAGTTATCGCTTAGATAAAGCGTTAGAGCAAGTGGCGAATGTTGAGCCTATTTTGAAGAAATTGCATAAGGCAGTGCAATTTCGTGCTGTACCCAGCCAATATCGATTTACTGAACGAGTTCAATCTGCTTTGCAATCAGGCATTATTACGGCAGATGAAGCTCGCGCATTAAATGAGTTTGAGGTATTAAGAAGTGAAATCATCAAAGTGAATGAATTTTCATTTGATTTAGAGACCGTGATTGCATAAGGAAAGGAAAATATGATTGAACTTATTTCATCTAGGCGTGAGGTGTATATCGTCGATGGCGCACGCACGCCATTTTTAAAAGCGAAAGGCCAGCCCGGTCCTTTTTCTGCTTCTGATTTGGCGCTACAAGCAGGTCGAGAGTTACTTAGCCGACAACCTTTTTCACCCAAAGAATTAGGGGAAGTGGTGATTGGCTGCGTGATGCCCAGTGCGGATGAAGCGAATATCGGTCGCGTTATTTCGCTGCGTTTAGGGTGTGGTAAAACGATTCCAGCGTGGACGGTGCAGCGTAATTGTGCATCGGGCATGCAGGCATTAGATAGTGCCATAAAAGATATCGGTATGGGTCGGCATGATTTAGTGTTGGCAGGTGGTACCGAAGCGATGAGTCGTGCACCATTATTATTTAATGAAGGAATGGTGAAGTGGATGGCAGCGCTGAATAGTGCCAAAGGATGGAAAGGAAAACTGAAAGCGTATACACAATTTAAACCTACTTATCTTCGACCAGTGATTGCATTGCTCAAAGGATTAACGGATCCTCTCGTTAATTTGAACATGGGTCAGACAGCTGAAAATTTAGCGTATCGATTTAACATCACACGTGAACAGATGGATCAATTTGCATTTGAAAGTCACCAGCTGGCTGCTGCAGCGCAGGAACAACATCATTTCAGTGAAGTGTTACCAGCATTTGGAACGAGCGGCGATTTGTATACGACAGATGATGGTATTAGACGTGATAGCAGTATGGAAAAATTGGCGACGTTGAAACCTTTCTTTGATAAAAAATTTGGTAGTGTGACGGCAGGTAATAGCTCGCAAGTATCGGATGGAGCGGCGTTACTGATTCTGGCGAGTAAAGAAGCCGTCAAAAAATATCACTTACCTGTGCTAGCCCGCATTGTCGATGTGGAATGGGCGGGAGTGGATCCAGCTGAAATGGGGTTAGGGCCGGTTTATGCAGTGAGTAAGTTATTACAACGCTTTAATTTACAGATGAATGATATTGATTATTGGGAAATTAATGAAGCGTTTGCTGCACAAGTATTAGCATGTTTAGCGGCATGGGAAAATGAAGATTATTGCCGCCAAAACTTAGGACTTTCGCAAGCATTGGGACGAATCGATCGATCCCGATTAAATGTTGACGGTGGTGCGATTGCGTTAGGGCATCCTGTCGGGGCAAGTGGTGCGCGTATTGCGCTGCATTTGGCAGAAGTGTTACGACGTCAACAAGCGAAAAGGGGCATTGCCACTATTTGTATTGGTGGTGGACAAGGCGGTGCAATGTTAATTGAACAGGTTTCTGAGGTGAAATAATGAGCTACAAAAATTGGCGTTTAGAAACGGATGCAAATCAAATTGTTATGCTTTACTTTGATAAGCCAAATTCCTCTGTCAACACCATGGATTATGAAGTAATGGAAGAGTTATCGACCATTCTTGATACCTTAGCCAATGATACGACCCACAAAGGGGTAATTATTACATCGGCTAAAAAGAGCGGGTTTATTGCAGGGGCGGATATTTCACAATTTACTCAATTCAAAGATATTGATGCGGCTTATGAAGTATTAGCACGCGGCCAACATATTTTTAATAAGCTAGAAGCATTAAAAGTGCCGACGGTGGCGATGATAGATGGATTTTGTCTCGGCGGCGGGATGGAATTAGCTTTAGCTTGCCGTTATCGTGTGGCAGAAGAAAGTGCGCGCTTAGGTTTACCGGAAGTGAAGTTAGGTATTCATCCGGGTTGGGGTGGAACGGTTCGTTTGCCTCGCTTAGTGGG
>SCTP01000279.1 GCA_004322325.1 Gammaproteobacteria bacterium
GCCTGGGCACATGGAACCACAGGCACGGCGCAGTCATGCGGCCCATCACAAATCCTCAATCCCACTCAGCCATTGAATCAATACTTTCTGATGAATGGAAACTCCTGGACTGATTTCGGCATCCCCGCGGTAGAGTCCTTTATTAAATCTGGATATGTGATTGTAGCAACAGATTATCAAGGTCTTGGTGGTGGCGGTAAACATCAATATACCGTTTCCATCTCGCAGGCACATGATGTCATTAATTCCATTCGCGCCGTGACACAACTGAAAGAGGCTGGCGCTGGTTCGAAGGCAATTGTGTATGGATGGTCACAAGGAGGCGGCGCAACGATTACTGCCGCTGGGTTAAATGACTATGTGCAAACAAACGATTCCGTCAATAATCATTTCGAACTGATCGGTTTTGTGGCCATGGCACCTTATGATGTAGCCGTTGCATTTCCAGATAACATCAAATCTAATGCACAAGCGACTAGCTATATGCAGAAATTAAGTGATAGCTTCGGCACCAACGTGTTCAACTTTACCCATTACGCACAAAACCTCTGGGGTATGGCAGCCGCTTTCCCAGAATTAAAACTTGACGATGTGTTAACACCGGAAGGTGTCCAGGTTGTAAATGATGTGATGGCAAGAAAATGTATGCATGTTGCCTCCGATACGATTAATTTTGCTTATGGCAAAACGTATAAGCAATTACTGAAAAAGAATATCACTCATGCCATGGCATGGGTTGAGGCTAATCGCAAAAGCAGCGTACCACCTGTTAAACCAATGGCGCCAGTGATTATTTATTGGGGAACAGAAGATAAAACCGTACCGCCTGTGATGGGCAAATTATATTATGAGCAAATGTGTAAGCTGGGTGGCAATCTGACCAGAGTACAACTGCCAGGAAAACAATCGCATTTTACCACCCCAGGTAGCGCAGAACCATTTTATGTCAAATGGATTGCTGACCGGTTTGCGGGTATACCTGCAACGAATGGGTGTGTAAAATGATGAGCATATTTTTAAGCTCTGATCTCAAGCTGTTGGCGCCTTAAATCCGTTTACTAACAAACCACCATCTACAGCAATACATTGACCCGTAATATAAGATGCAGCAGACATACAGAGAAAGGCAGCGAGCCTCGCCACTTCTTGGGGTTGTCCAACTCGACCCATCGGCGTGCGAGCAAGAATGGCATCAAGCTTAGGTTGATTGGTTAATACCAGCTGTGTCAACTCTGTTTCAACATACCAAGGTGCAATCGCATTCACTCGAATATTATCCTTCGCCCATTCAACGGCAAGATGCCTACTCATCTGAATCATGGCAGCTTTACTCATGCCATAGGGCGCACCTGAGGCATCATCTACCAATCCTGATATCGAAGAAATGTTAACAATGTTACCTTGTTGTGCTTTTTTCAATAATGGGTAAGCTTTCTGACATAACTGATAGGATGAAGTTAAATTGGTGTCCATAATTTTAATAAATTCATCTTGTTGATAATCTTGCGCGGGCTTTCTAATATTAATTCCCGCATTATTGACCAACACATCAAGCAACCCCCATGTTTTGTTAACTTCATTGATAATATCTATGCATGTACTTTCACCTTCACTGATATCAGCAGAAAACCCAAATATCTTAAATCCCTTCTCTCTAAATCTTTTTAATGTCTCTTCAATTTGCTGAATATGTCGCGAAACAATGAATACTTCTGCCCCTAGACCCAAAAACTCTTCTACCATGGCATATCCTATGCCTTTTGTTCCGCCAGTAATTAAAGCTTTTTTACCTTCTAAATTCCAACAAGACTGGTTCATGGATTTATTTCCTTTTTTCTATCTTCGATACCAAATCAGCCAAAATATTAACTAGAGATCGCTGATGAGTCGCACTTATCACCCCAAAAAATTCTTCATCTATTTTTTCAACCATCGGGACTAGCTTAGAAGCCATTGCTTTACCCTTAGCAGTCAGATAGACAGATTTTGCACGAGTATCAGTCTCATGCTCCCTACGCTTAATCAATCCTTCCGCCACTAGCTTTTTAAGTGATTTTGATACTGTCATTTTATCTAGCTTAGTGCTACGTACAATCAAAATTTGTGTTGGCTTTTGATTTACTCTCTCAAACCATAATACATTGGCCAAAATAACAAATTGGGCGTGGGAGATATTATAGGGATCAAGCGCTTTTTTGATTAGGCGCTGCCAAGTCACCATCGTTTGCCAAAGTAAAAAACCAGGGCTATCTTCTGGCTGATCAAAACCAAATACAGATTCCCTCATTATGACCTCGCTAGCTCAACTAACGCATCCATTTGCTTAGGAACCGAGTTAGCAACCCCTTTCGCTACTAAATAAACCCAAATAAACCCCAGTGGCCCACTCACCATTATAGTATTTGTAATACGTAAACCATCTGATGTTTCTTCTAGCTCATGCATATCGTACATAGTGGCACCTATAAATTTACAATAATCAGTAAATTTTTCGTTAGGCTTTACTTCTGAAAGAGTAATTTTAACTTTTGGTCCGCCTTTAGGTTTTAAAATAAATTGGTTCCTCTCTTCAAAACTGCCTTTCATTTCGCAGGATTCTAATTCTTTATCCCACTTTGGCCAATTGTTAACATCAGCCCATATACGCCAGATGTCTTCTTTTTTGATGCCTTGGTACACTTTGCTGTGTGTTTTAGTCCACATGGTATGCTCTTTTATGTAAAATTGGTTATTGTATACGAGTTTACTAAAAAGTCAATCGGGAGGTTATTCAT
>SCTP01000280.1 GCA_004322325.1 Gammaproteobacteria bacterium
GATCAGAGCGCTCATGGTGTTTTTGCTAAGCTACAACTAATCGAATTTAAACGAGTTATTTCTAACTTAATCAATAACGCTTACGAAGCCACTATAGCTCAAGGCATTGTCACTATTACGCTAAAAAGCAATGAAAAGAAAGTAATAATCACCATTAAAGATAATGGGTGCGGCATTTCGCCGGAAAGGTTACCAAAATTATTTCAAAAAGGAGAAAGCACAAAAAATCAAGGCTTCGGATTGGGGCTGTATCACGCTAAACAAATTATAGATTCTTTGGATGGCAGCATCAATATAGAATCAATAGTAGGAACTGGGACTATTGTTACATTAGAGCTACCTATTGCATCAACGCCTGTATGGTTTTGCAATAAAATCATTTTACCCCCTCGGTCAAAGGTACTTACCTTGGATGATGACGAATCTATCCGACAAGTATGGGACTCACGTCTATTGTCCTTGGCAAAAAGACATGAGATTGAAGTTATACATTTTAACAACGTGGAAAATCTTATAAACTGGTATTGTCAACATCCTCAGGCTAAAATAACTTGTTTATTTGACTATGAATTAATTGGCCAAAATCTCACAGGATTAGACGTCATTTCTCAATTAAAGATCGCTAGAGATTCTTTTCTTGTAACAAGTCGCTATGAGGATAGTGAAATTCGCAAACGTTGTGCTGAAATACAACTCAAGATTATTCCCAAGAGCTTTTCTGCATTTATACCAATTGAAGTAGAAACTAATAACCTTGATTTGATTTTTGTTGATAATGATTCATCTTTAACTGCTGTCTGGAAAATGCGCGCTAGAGATGCAAAATTAAATATAGCAGTTTTTAATGATCCACAATCATTTATGAAAAATTTAAATCTCTATTCTAAAAATATAGCTATTTATTTAGATTCTGATTTAGGAGCAGGTGCAAGAGGAGAGGTTCTTGCAAAAGAGCTATATGATCAAGGATTTAATAATATCTATCTAACCACAGGATATGATAAAGAATATTTTCCACCTATGCCTTGGATAAAGGATATTATTGGTAAAATGGCTCCTTTTTAGTAAATGACTAAAAATTAGATTGCCACGTCCTGCAAAAAAACGCAGGACTCGCAATCTGAGTTATCCCCACAAATAAGGTGACATTTGGTTAGTAATCCATTAATAAGGTTGGCATATTTTAAAGCTATCAAGGACTAATATGCCAATCAATACCCTATTATACGCAGAACTGATGAATCTATGCCCTGAGATCCATGTCACTAGGCTGCAAGCTTTAATGGATGTTGCAACTGGATTACAGCATAGCAAACGCTTCACGATTTTCGATATAGGTAGACACTTACAAAGTGGCGCTGAGTTAAAGCATCGTATAAAAAAAGTGGATCGTTTGTTTGGTAATAAACATTTGTACTCGGAGCTAGCAGATGTGTATGAGGGTTTATCTCAATATGTTTTTTAAAAGATGACCACGATATACAAATGTTAAGTGCTGAAGTTGCCACGCGGGGTAGAAGCATTCCAATATATAGAGAAGTGTTTGGTTTAAACGAGCTAAAAGGTCGCGAAATGGAATTTATAACCAGCTTGTCGAGCTGCCTCCCGCCAGGGGGGGGACATATCAAGCTCTCTGAAAAGGAGGAGTGGCAAGAAGCAAGTGATTTATATGCGAAGGCGAATACGCGTGCTAAATGCTATGAAAATGCATATATAACCAAAAAACAAAGTCGACCTTGTCGTGTGGTTATGAAGAAAATCTCCTCCCTATCTAAAAGAAAAACCCCATCGAGATTGCCAAGAAATTACAATTCCGCCAATGGCAATTACCAGCGTTTAGCTAAAGAGCCGTGGATATTAGCAACAAATTTACCAAAAAATTATGACGCCACATCAATTCTCAATGCATATAAAAAGCGAATGCAGATTGAAGAGAGTTTTAGAGGCTCCATCGTCGCGCTCGTGGAGCAGCGGACGCGCTTCCACGCCCTTCCCCCTCC
>SCTP01000281.1 GCA_004322325.1 Gammaproteobacteria bacterium
GGCATTACACGTTGATTGATACAGCGGGCGTGCGTAAGCGGAAGAAAATATCGGAAGTGCCGGAAAAGTTTTCTATCGTCAAAACATTACAAGCTATCGAAAATGCCAACGTTGTGTTGTATGTGATTGATGCTCGTATCGCGGTATCGGAGCAAGATTTAAAATTATTGGGCTTTATTGTGGAATGCGGTAAAGGGCTGGTCATTGCGGTGAACAAATGGGATGGCATGTCAGAAGAAGATCGTGAGCATGCGAGAGCGACCATTGATCGCCATTTTGATTGGCTACAATTCGCACGAGTTCACTATATTTCAGCTTTACATGGCTCGGGGGTTGGGAATTTATTTGCGTCGGTGGAAGAAGCGTATGATTCTGCCACCAAGAAACTTTCTACCTCACGTTTAACACGATTATTAGAACAAGCTCAAGCAGCACACTCACCTCCGCTTGTTCATGGTCGACGCGTTAAATTACGCTATGCGCATCCAGGTGGGCATAATCCACCGTTGATTATTATTCATGGTAATCAAGTGGAGTCGTTGCCGGATAGTTATAAACGCTTTCTTGCCACTTTCTTTCAAACTAAGCTCAAACTGTATGGGACACCGGTGCAAGTGGAGTTTAAATCGAGTGAGAATCCGTTTGCGAAGAAGTGATTGACAATACAAATAAAATCCTTATCCTACCCAGACGCAAATGAAAACTTCACTGACTGAGGAGAAAAGGAATGAAAAAATTTGCTGTTGTCTTATCTGGATGCGGCCAACATGACGGCTCAGAAACTCATGAAGTCATCTTGACTCTTCTTTCCTTGGCGCAAGAAAAGGTAAAATGGGAAGCATTTGCTCCAGACGCCCAAAGCTATGTAGTTAACCATCTCACTGCAACAACAGACAATGAAGAGAAAAGATCTGTTATCAAAGAATCTGCGAGATTAGTGCGCGGAAAGATTAAGCCTCTTTGCGAAGCAAATATTTCTGATTTTGATGCTATTATTTTTCCTGGTGGTGTAGGTGCAGTTAACACGCTTTGTGACTGGATCAATAATGGAGTAAATTTTCAGTTTCACCCTGAAGTGAAATGCCTTATCGATAATATAGTAAAGCTAAAAAAACCAACAGGCTTTATCTGTATTGCACCTATGATGATCCCTAAAATATATAAAGCAGCCAAATTAACTATTGGCAATGACAAAGCATTAGCTGCTCAAATACAGGAAATGGGCTGCTATCATATAGATTGCTCAGCTGATGATATTGTTGTGGATAAAGAAAATAAAGTTGTTAGCACACCAGCAAATATGATTGCAAATGGAATTGACGAGGTTTACACGGGGATAAAAAAGTTAGTAAAGGAGCTTGTGCATCTAAGTTAATATATGACGCGAGAACAGATTAAATTTATTCTGGTAAGTGTTTCTGGAAATATTCTAGAATGGTACGATTTTGC
>SCTP01000282.1 GCA_004322325.1 Gammaproteobacteria bacterium
GACTTATTTCGAACGCAAAGTGATTGCGTACATGCACGTGCGTATTGGTCCTAATCGCGTTGGCTTGGGCGGATTACTCCAGCCTTTTGCGGATACGATTAAACTGTTAACCAAAGAAATCATCGTGCCTACCGCCTCGAATCGATTTTTATTTGTCGTTGCCCCCATGATTAGTTTTAGTGTCGCTTTAATTGGCTGGGCAGTCATTCCATTCGATCAAGGCGCTGTGCTTGCTAACATCAATGCTGGGATATTATTTACTCTCGCCGTTTCGTCTTTAGGCGTGTATGGCATCATGATTGCTGGCTGGGCTTCGAATTCCAAATACGCTTTATTCGGCTCCCTACGTGCAGCGGCGCAATCTATCTCTTATGAAATTGCGATGGGTTTTGCTTTAATCGGTGTGATGATGGCGGCTGGTTCATTGAATTTCCAAGAAATTGTCGCCAAGCAAGCAGGCGGTATTTGGCATTGGTATTGGCTGCCTTTATTACCTCTCTTTTTTGTATATTGGATTTCGGGGGTGGCAGAAACCAATCGCTTGCCATTTGACGTGGCCGAAGGTGAATCTGAAATTGTCGCTGGTTTCCATGTAGAATATTCAGGCGTCACCTTTGCTTTATTTTTCTTTGCTGAATATGTCAATATGACACTGCTTTCGACTTTAACGTCACTCTTATTTCTAGGTGGCTGGCTTTCTCCTTTCCAAGGCATTCCGTATCTCGAATCCTGGTTTGCTTGGGTGCCAGGTCCGATGTGGTTGCTCCTGAAAGTCAGCTTCTTTTTGTATTGTTACTTATGGTTTAGAGCCACTTTCCCGCGCTACCGTTATGATCAAATCATGCGCTTAGGTTGGAAAGTTTTTATTCCGCTAACACTGATCTGGGTTGTCTTGATTGCGTTCGCGGTGCAATGGCAGATACCTCCGTGGTTTACATAAAGAGATAAAAAATGATGTGGCAACGTTTGAAATATTATGTAAAAAACTTTTCACTGTGGGATTTGATCACCGGCCTACGCGTGACGGGTCGCTATTTCTGGAAACAAAAAATTACCATCCAGTATCCCGAAGAAAAAACCCCTACGTCTCCTCGCTTCCGCGGCATTCATGCTTTACGCCGCTATCCAAATGGCGAAGAGCGCTGTATTGCGTGTAAATTGTGTGAAGCCGTGTGTCCCGCCTTAGCGATTACGATTGAAGCCGAACCGCGTCCTGATGGTTCACGGCGAACCTCGCTGTATGAAGTGGATTTATTTAAGTGTGTCTATTGCGGTTTTTGCGAAGAATCTTGCCCGGTGGATGCGATTGTCTTGACGAATATGGCGGATTTTCACATTGAAAACCGCGAAGAAAAGATTTTGACGAAAGAGAAACTATTAGCCATTGGGGATAAATATGAAGCCCAGATTGCTAAAGATAGGAAAGCGGATGAGAGGTATCGTTAAATGCTAACTCCCTTACACATTATCTTTTACTGCTTTGCCCTGATAGCTATTTGTTCTGCCGTTTCAGTCATCACGGTGCGTAATCCCGTACGCAGTGTACTTTCCCTCGTCGTGACTTTCTTTGCCATGTCAGGCATCTGGATGTTATTGCGTGCTGAATTTTTATCACTGATCTTACTACTTGTTTACGTCGGCGCTGTCATGACCTTATTCTTATTCGTCGTCATGATGTTAAACATTGATAAAGAAACCCAGCGCGAAGGTTTTGTTCGTTATGCCCCTTTAGGTTTAATAATCGTTGCACTGATGATTGGTTTAATCGTGATCGCTGTCGGCCCTATTTCTTTTGGCATGACTCAAATGCCACCTCCGCTACCTGAACCCGCTCACTACAGCAATATTCAGCACGTCGGCGACTTGCTTTATACCGATTATGCCTATCCTTTCGAAGTTGCTGGTGTTCTTTTATTAGCAGGTATTATTGCGGCTATTACCTTGGCTTTCCGTGGGCCGGTTAAACGGAAAGTGCAAAACCCCAGCGAGCAAATGGCGGTGCGGCCCGAAGATCGTTTACGTGTAATTAAAATGGCTTCCGAGCCTAAGCGAGGAACTTGATCATGCCATCTCTGACGGATTTTTTAGTCGTTGCTGCACTGTTATTTGGCTTAGGTATTGCTGGTATTATTTTAAATCGCAAAAATGTGATCACGTTATTGATGTCGATTGAATTAATTTTATTATCCGTCAATACCAACTTTATTGCGTTTTCTTATTTTTTAGGTAATTACATCGGCCAAGTATTTGTGTTTTTTATATTAACGGTGGCAGCGGCAGAAGCGGCGATTGGGTTAGCTATTTTAGTCGTGCTTTATCGCAAACGTGCCACGATTGAAGTGCAAGATCTGGATGCTTTAAAAGGGTAATCAACGTGAATAATTTTCTTCTTTCGATAGCATTAGTGATGGCCTTATTGCCATTAGCAGGCGCCCTTATCGCGGGTTTATTCGGTCACCAACTCGGCCGTACGATGACACATCGTCTTCTCGTCACCTTCATCGGCATCGCATTTTTACTCTCTGGTTATCTTTTTAAAGTTATCGTGGTAGATAGCTATCCTGCTGTTTCCGAGAGTTTTTACACGTGGGCAACGGCGGGTATTGCGCATTTTGATATTGCCTTTTTGCTGGATCGCTTAAGTGTCACGATTGCTACGATCGTATTATTTGTTTCGTTGATGGTGCATGTTTATACCATCGGTTACATGGCAGATGATCCTGGCTATCAACGTTTTTTTAGCTACGTCTCTTTATTTACTTTTGCGATGTTGATCTTAGTCTTAGCGAATAATCTTTTATTATTATTTTTTGGTTGGGAAGGGGTTGGTTTAGTCTCTTATTTGCTGATTGGTTTCTGGTTTAATCGTGAACCAGCCAACTTTGGTAGCCTGAAAGCTTTTATTGTTAACCGCGTAGGGGATGTGGGTTTTATTCTCGGCATTGCAGCCATCTTTATGTATTTCGGCACGCTGACTTATGCGGATATTTTTCGCCAAGTCCCTACCTTAGCGAATCAAACCATGCCGATTTTTCCTCATTATGATGCCCCGATGATCACAGTCGTCTGCTTTTTGCTTTTCATCGGTGCGATGGGTAAATCAGCTCAAGTGCCTTTGCATGTGTGGTTGCCTGAATCCATGGAAGGTCCGACGCCTATTTCTGCCTTGATCCACGCCGCAACGATGGTGACAGCGGGTATTTACATGGTGGCACGGATGTCGCCGTTATTTGAATTTTCGCCGGCTGTATTAACGTTTATTTTAGTCATCGGTGGTACCGGTGCGCTTTTCATGGGCTTACTTGCTGTCGTGCAATACGACATCAAGCGGGTCATCGCTTATTCCACTTTATCGCAACTGGGTTACATGGTCGTGGCATTAGGAGCGTCTGCTTATGATGCGGCGATTTTTCATCTTATTACGCATGCTTTCTTCAAAGCTTTACTCTTCCTAGCAGCGGGTTCCGTCATCATTGCGCTGCATCATGAGCAAGACATGCGTAAGATGGGTGGTTTAGCGGCTTATATGCCGATTACTTATTTAACCTTTGTCATTGGCACCCTGGCCTTATGCGCGATTCCACCTTTTTCAGGTTTTTATTCGAAAGATGTTATCATTGAAGCCGTCAAACTCAGCACGGTTCCTGGTGCAGGTTATGCTTATTTCTGTGTTTTAGCTGGGGCATTCGTCACGCCGCTTTATATGTTCCGCGCTTTGTTTATGACTTTTCACACCAACGAACGCACGGATCCTGCCGTACGTGATCATCTCAAAGAATCACCATGGGTGGTGTTAGTTCCTCTTATCGGGCTAGCCATTCCAAGTGTGGTCGCCGGTCAATTTTTAGTGGAACCGATGTTATTCGCGCGACCCACTTTACTGGGTGACACCATTTTCGTGTTACCCAATCACAATGTGCTGAATCAATTATCCACTCACTATCACGGAGCGAAATTAATGGCATTAGAAGCGGGCACCACGTTACCTTTCTGGTTAGCCATCGCAGGCATTTTCACCGCATGGATTTTCACTGCTCTTATCCCACGATGGTCAACCCTACTCAAAGAACGCTTTGCTTGGCTTTACACTATTTTAGTCAATAAATATGGTTTTGATCAGTTCAACCAAGTTGTTTTCATCGAAGGAACACAAGAAACCGGCCATCTTTTTTATGATGTAAGTGATGTGAAAGTGATTGATGGCATGTTAGTGAATGGGTCAGGGCGTTTCATTCGTTGGTTTGCTCAAATGGCTCGCCGCATGCAAACGGGTTACCTTTATCATTACGCTTTATCGATGGTATTAGGTGTCGTCGTCTTTTTAGCTTGGTATATGGGAGGATTTTAATATGCTGAATCATTTTCCCATTTTAACCCTGTTAATTTGGTTACCACTGATCGGTGCTGTGCTATCGCTCTGCACAGGTGGAGATAAGAATGCCAATATCGCACGCAGTATTGCGGTTGTCATTGCTGTGACAAGCTTATTGTTATGTATTCCTCTTTATTTCGCTTTCGATCCTAGTCGTTATGATATGCAATTCATCGAAGACCATTTGTGGATTCGTGCCTATCAAACGCATTATGCACTTGGTATTGATGGCATTTCGCTCCTCATGGTGATCCTCACTAATTTTACCGGTCTGTTAGTG
>SCTP01000041.1 GCA_004322325.1 Gammaproteobacteria bacterium
TGAATAGTAACTCGAGTTCTAGTAATTCGGACGGCGGCAGCCCAGATACGGCAACGGGCGACGACGATTATTAATCTTCGGTCTGAAAACCGAGCCAATTAGCCGTTGGCTCGGTTTTTTATTATTGGTGAGATGATGTCTTATAAAGCTAAATTAGCGTTAGTCGTTACTATCTTACTGTGGGCCTCGGCTTTTGTGGCGATCCGTGCTGGGTTGCATCAATATTCGCCAGAGGGGCTTGCGCTATTGCGTTATCTGGTGGCTTCTGCCTGTATGGGGATTATGTATTATCGATTGCCGCAGCGCAATACGATGTGTGTGCGGGATATGTGTGCTTTGCTAGGGGTGGGGATGATAGGGATTGGTATCTATAATCTGACCCTTAATTATGGTGAGCTGTCTGTGTCATCGGGGATGGCGAGTTTTATCACCAGTCAATCACCGCTCATTACAGCGATGTTTGCCGTGCTGTTTCTGGGGGAACAACTGAGCCTGGCTCGTGTGATGGGTTTTATGGTCAGTATCCTGGGGGTAGCGTTAATTGCAGTGGGAGAGACAGGCGGGTTTAAATGGAATTCGGGTTTAACTTATATTTTATTAGCCACTTTAGCGGGCGGTTGTTTTTCCGGGTTACATAAACCCTTTCTTAAAAAATATCATGCGATTGAAGCGACCACGTATGTAATTTGGGGCGGCACGTTATTTTTATCTATCTATATGCCTACTTTGCGGCATGATGTGATGAATGCTTCTCTGCAAACGACATTGACAGTCATCTATTTAGGTATCTTCCCGGCGGCAATAGGTTATATTGCCTGGAGTTATGTGTTGTCTGAAATTCCTGCTTCGCGCGCGGTAAGTTTTCTTTACTTCATGCCTTTTGTGGCTATGTTACTGGGTTGGCTGTGCCTGGGTGAAATGCCGGTGTGGCTTTCTGTCGCCGGCGGTGTGTGTGCCATTCTTGGGGTGTGGCTGGGTAATTTAAAAGTGAGTCATTAAGTTTTTCACTAACTCGTGCCCGCTGAAAGCCGTGTAATCTTTTTCAATGGTTTGACTGATTAACTTATGGGTTTCTTGCGGCATGTGTTTATGGAGTAATCCCATGAAAGTAGGAGGGGCGATTAAAACGATATCGCGAAAACTTCCTGCGGCTCGTCCTTCATTCAAATGTTGAATTAACTCGATCGCAAATACCTCTGCTTCATGAAACTTGGGGGTGGTTGCTTCTACAAACGTGCCCGTGCCGAATCCGCCAAGTTTATCGGTTGCTAACTCTGTGCCCTTTTGACGGCTTTTGTCGTGGGTGTATTGGGCAATAGAGTTTAAGTTTTGTGGATGTTGCTCCTGGAAAAAACGGGCTTTATGGAGGCTATAAAGTTGAGCCTTGCTGGCATTCGCAATCAGCAACCAGGTTTTAGTGTTTTCCATACGCACCTCGTTTATTTTTATGCCTATCTACTTTCAACTTACTCCGCCTGGTAATGTTTTGCAATCACGTCCGCGATACAGGCTGTTAATTTTTTAGCCATTGGAATGTGTAAAAATTCATTCGGTCCATGGGCATTGGATGCCGGCCCTAAGACACCGGTAATTAAGAATTGGGCTTGTGGAAACTTTTTGCCCAACATGCCCATGAAGGGGATGGTTCCACCTTCACCTAAGCCCATCGCTGGTTGGCCAAAATAATGGAGTGAAGCTTGTTGGACGGCTTCGACTAGCCACGGTGCCTCAAGGGGGGCATTCCAGCCGGAACTGGCTTCAATGATGTGATATTGAACTTGTGCTTGATAAGGGGGATTGCTTTCCAAGGCTGTTTTAATCGCGAGGGCCGCTTTTTCGGGATCGCAAGTGGGGGCTAAGCGGGTAGAGAGTTTGACGGTGAGGGAAGGAAGCGTCACATTGCCTGCATGAGTGATGGGAGGTAAGCCATCACAGCCGGTGACAGAGAGGGCGGGTTTCCAGCTCCGATTGACGAGTAACTCGGCGATGGATCCGGTTCGTGGTTTGACGCCTTCGCAAAAAGGGAGATCGTTAAATACGGCATTTCCTAAAACGGCGGCAGTTTGCTCTGCTTGCTGTAGGCGTTGTGGGGGAATATCGACAAACAAATCTTTTAGTAAGATCTCACCCGAGGTTTCATTTTCGATGCGGCTGAGTAATTGCCGTAAGATTTGAAAACAAGAGGGCACAATGCCGCTGCCTAAGCCTGAATGTATTCCTTGTTTTAATACATGAATGCTTAAGAGACCGCCAGTTAAGCCACGGAGGGAAGTCGTGGTCCAGAGTTGTTCGTAATTGCCACAGCCTGAGTCTAGGCACACGATGAGGCTGGGTTTGCCGAGGCGGTTTTCGAGTGCATTGATATAAAACGGTAAATCAGAGCTGCCGCTTTCTTCGCTGGCTTCAATCAGGATGACGCAGCGTGCATGAGGAATCTGTTGTTCATGTAATGCTTTAATAGCAGTGAGTGAAGCAAAAATGGCATAACCATCATCTGCCGCACCGCGGCCGTATAAGCGGTCGCCGCGTAAAACGGGTTGCCATGGATGCAGATCAGCATCCCAACCAGTCATTTCGGGTTGTTTATCTAAATGACCGTACAGTAACACCGTGTCATCCTTATCGCCTGGTATGTCGATCAGGATAACGGGTGTGCGCTGCTCCATTTGAATGACATCAATCGTCATGTTTCTGACAGCATGGGTTTTGCACCAATTGGTCAATAAGGCAACGGCTTGATCCATGTAACCATGACTGCGCCAATCTTTATCAAACTGAGGCGATTTGTTAGGAATTTTAATATATTCCATGAGGGTGGGGAGGATATTGGAATCCCAAAATTGATCAATAAAATGAAAGTTTTTCTGCTGATTCATGAATGCTTGCCTTAAAGTCAGAAAAAGAGGGTTGATTCTATCACAGAGTGGAGCGCTTTAAGGTAAAATAAGCATATAACACCTTCAAAAAAGGAACTCCACTGATGCCGAATCCACTGTATCTGGTTGGTTGTGCGTCGGGGATTGCGGGGGCGAATCTGCATAGTGGGGAAGGCCCGTTGGTGATGCAAAAATCACCTTACTTATCCGATCTCGCTGTGCAGTGGGAGAAAGTGATTCATGCGCCGCGTTTGGATACGGCTTTGCGTTTGGATGAATCGGTTAGCCAATTGTGTACTGAATTAGCGCAGACGGTGTCGGCATTAGCGCGGCAGAAGCAATGGTTTAGTGTGTTAGGGGGTGATCATTCTTGCGCTATTGGGACATGGAGTGGGGTGTATGATGCTTTACATGATCAAGGTGATATTGGGCTGATTTGGATTGATGCGCACATGGATAGTCATACGCCGGAGACATCGGAATCGGGACGGATTCATGGTATGCCGTTAGCGAGTTTGATGGGGTATGGGTATGGGACGCTTACGTCTATTTTGCATCATGCACCTAAATTGAAACCGGAGCATGTTTGTCTGATTGGTGTACGCAGTTTTGAGC
>SCTP01000283.1 GCA_004322325.1 Gammaproteobacteria bacterium
GAAGAAAGGCATTTCATGTGGTGGCGAGTGGAATTATGTTAGTTGCAAGAAAAAATGAAACTCAATCGCCTAAAAAACTTTCTGTCGTTATGGCTGTTTATAATGAAGAGCAAACTATCAGAAAAATTATTGAAAATATTTTAAATAAGAAATTTATAAATAATGATATTGAAATAGAACTTATTATTGTCGAAAGCAATTCAACCGATGGCACGCAAGAAATTATACGTGAATATGAAGGATATGATAGGGTAAAAATAATTTGGCAAAATAAGCCGCTTGGTAAAGGAAATGCTATTCGAGCTGGGTTAGTGCATGTGACTGGTGATTTTGTTTTAATACAAGACGCAGATGATGAATACGATATTGAAGACTATGATGCGTTGATTGAGCCTCTTACAACGGGAGAAGCCGATTTTGTTCTTGGTGCACGTCACGGTGGTCGAGCTTGGAAAATGCGTAAATTTGATAACCAGCGTTTAGCGGGGCATATGTTGAATATTGGGCATTGGTTTTTTACTTTACTTGTTAATATTCTATTTAAATTGCGATTACGTGATCCATTTACCATGTATAAGGTTTTTCGCTCTGACTGCTTACATGGGTTGAAATTTAGCTGTGATCGTTTTGATTTTGATTATGAGCTATTAATTAAATTAGTGAAAAAAGGATATCGTCCGATAGAAATTCCTGTCAATTACCGATCTCGCTCTTTTCACGAGGGTAAAAAAGTCAAGATATTCCGGGATCCTTGGACTTGGTTAAAGGCTATTGTAAGATTGCGATTACAAAGAAATTAAGTATATGTGTAATTCATTTATAAGGGGTTATCAGTGTACTGTGTTTTGTTAGCGCTTTTTTTGTCTATATTATTGCTTCGAAGTGGCAGCGGTATTAACATCCAATTAGCTCTAGAATTCATTATGGGTAATGGTGTTGTTTTGTTAGTAGGTGCGATTACCCTGATGTTTGCTAAGATAAAAAATATAGAATGTAAAGGCCTTGTTTGTATTTTGCTAGGATCTATCGTCAGTAGCTTAATTCTTACTCTACTAACAATTTTCTTCAATATACCCGCAGGCTTTGCATTTTTATATTTATCAGTATTTTCACTTGTTATTGGGGGCTTAATTTTTTCATCAAATGATTTACGTGCAACCCTGATCTTTAGTAAATCGAATAGAGAAGATTATTTTATACTGCTTTTTCTAATTTTTTTTACCATATCGTGGTGCTGGAAAAGTGCGGGAAGCTTTCCTAGCCTTGAAAAAGATGGATTTTTATTAACATGGGTAGATTCTTATCTTCATGGCGCGCAAATTAGTCAGTTATTCGATCCGAAAGCATTTGGTCGGGGCGATATCTTCTTATCAGGACTTCCCCCTGTTGTTTATCATCGTAGTGAGTATATGCTTGCTGCTGTTATAGCCCAGGCTGCTAGTGTGCCAGGCGTCCTCGCGGCCACCGCTTTTTTGCTGCCTATCGGCGTTTTATTAACAGGCATTGCTATTTTTACTGTCGGTACTCAATTAGCTGATCGTATGACTGGTATTATGGCAACGATCTGCATCCTAATCTTACCAGATAGTTCGTGGTACTGGATTAAAAACGGCTTTTTAGGATTTCATTATTCTTTGCAGGTTGCTCCTGGAACAGGTTATGGGCTAGCAGTTTGTTTGGCCTCTTTTCTATTTTTTATAAAATGGCAAAAAGAACGTTCTCTTAATTTTCTTTTACTGTCATTGTTTACAGCTTGTTCTGTCTTTTTATTTAGAGTGCATTATTTTGTTTTATATTTTCCAGCTATTTTGACCGCAATAGCATTAATTTTTTTTGGAGAAAAGAACAAAAAATATTTAAAGTATTCTATTATTGTTTTTTCGATACTAACAATTTTAATTCTGTCAATACAACAAATCAACTTACTATGGCTGAAACATTCAGCAGTATTATCCTTTCTTAATTTAGTTCACCTTGAGCGTGGTGCAAATGGTTCTGCAGAATTTTATAAATATGTTTTAGATTTTCACTATAATGGATTAACGATATTTGTAGGGATCCTGTTATTGTATTTATCGATATTAGGAATTTGGATGCTATTATATCCCCTACTATTATATTTAAAAATTAAAAAATTTGGGTATGAGTCTATTGATTATTTCACGCTAAGTTTGAGTGCTTGCTATTTGGGCATTATATTATTTGCTCCACGAGTCTATGGTTTGGCAGATGAGTTGCAACATAGACCATTGGGATTGCTGTATGCAATTGTTATTTTATTTACGGTGGATTATTTTCTAAAATTAATGGACGATAAATGGTATGTTTTTTCATTTGTTTTAAAATATACTTTCATTTTATCATGCCTTCTAGGGGTTGCTTGTTCAATATTATTCTCAAATTCATTACTCTCCAAAGAGCTATTTGGTGGTTATTCATTATATGGAGATTATCAGATACCCATTAACTCTGATTTATTTAAAACAGCTTTATATTTTCGTGATCATAGTAACCCTGGTGATGTATTTTTAACTAATAAAGATGATACAGATTCTCGTTACATAGACTCTGCCGCTATTATTGCAAGTGTTTCAGGAATGCCATGTTATTTAGGAACAAAACAAGTTGAGCTTATTTATTCACCACCCACAAGAAGAAATGAAATTCATCGTAGGGAAACATCAGTAAGGCAAGCCGTTAATGATAGCTTTTCTCGTCTTGAGGCTTTTACATTATTACGCTCGAACGGCATAAGCTGGTTTATAACAGATTCACCGCCAAAATGGGATCTTTCTGAAAAACAAAGCGATTTTAAATTTGGAAATATTTTAGGCTACCATGTGCAGAGAGATTTGAAGAATCTTCTGTAAGTTTCACTGAACATCGGCATGCTTCAAGATCTTCATTAGAAGAATTAGCATCTTCAATTTTATTGAAAAAGTAACGAAGTTGTTGTGTTACTGGGCTATCGTTTAGTTTCCAATTTTCATCGCCCGATGAAGTTTCTTCTCCGTTTATAATAATCCCTGGTTCAGAAGTAAAATCAAGAATGAGATTTTTTCTAGATGTAAATGCGACAGACAGTCGTCGTTTTCTGGCAGTAGAATTTCTATCTAAAATAATTTGTCCTCTAGTATTTCCTATTGAAGCAATAATGCTAGCATAATCTTGGGACGATTCTGATACATGCTCAGGATTAATAGGAAGTCTCATGAAGACATTTGATAAAATAGTCCAGATATGCGGCATTACATCTTGTATGATAGTAATAGAGGTGTCATGTGTTTTTATTTGTTGATAGCGAACTTCATTTTTTGTATCAAACCACTCAAGTTTAAAGTTGTATGGAATTCCAACTTCATTAATTTTGGTTGAGAAATTCTTAATGTATGAACAAAAACGATAACTCAAGCCAGGGGTAATAGTTACTTTATTAGTATGAGCATTGGAAATTAATAAATTCAACTCATCACTTGACATTGTAATAGGTTTTTCAATCAAAACATGAATTCCATTAGTAATAAGCTTGTTGGCAGTATCAAAATGTTGCCTTGCAGAATTAACTACGATACCTGCTGTTACAGAAGGGTGTAATAATAGATCATCTAATGTACGGACAACATTGAAAGAGCTTAAAGAAGGCGATAGGGTTTCTAACATTGATTCGACTTTATCAAAATTAACATTTGAAACGATAATGTAGTTAAAGGGTAAGTTAATGTTTGCTACTGCAGAAAGCGTGATCTGGCCCCATCTCCCTCCACCAACAATTGCGATTGTTTTTTTATTTTTTAGTGGTTTTTGCATAATATTGTGCACCAAAAGGACACCAACCTAGAATCTTATCAAGCCATCGAAAAAAGAAGTGAGAGAAAGGTGTAAAAAGAATGTTACGGCTTTTAGTATGTGAGAATCCTGCTCTAGCTAATAGGGTTTTTAATTTACGACTTGACAATAAAACAGCATCTTTATCAAGGATGTTATTTTTTACAATATAACGTGTAAAAGGATTATAGGGATTATGCTCGAAAATAATAGCTATACCGTCAGGTTTAATTATGCGTTTCATTTCTGTCAAAAAATCAGCCCATTGTTGTGGCGGGATATGGTGCATCACACAGATGGCAATAACAGCATCAAAGGTATTTTCTTTAAATGGTAAGATTTTACCATCGTGGCAAAGGTAAGTGATATCGGGATTATTTTGCTTAGCCAGTTGAAGAACCTCATCAGCCATTTCAACGCCAACTAACCTTAGATTATGATCTTTAAGATGTTTATGAATTAACCCATGTCCACAGCCAATATCAAGTAAATATGGCATATCGATATGAGGAAGGTGCTTCTTAATAAGATGGCGAATTGATTCTGCTTTAACGCGAGTATAAAAATCATGCTCTTGTCCTGCAAATTTGAGTGATTCTTCTATAGTCTCACAGTAAGAGTTTTTATATCTGTTGAAATCCATTTACTTTACTCGGTTTGGGATAGTAATAAATGTTCATATCCAATATTGATAGATTTATCAACAATAACTAAGGGGCGCTTGCGAAGTTGATTGTGAATTCTTCCAATATATTCGCCAATTATTCCCAATAGTAATGCATTTATGCTAATCCCGAACAAAATTAAAATAGTTGTTGTGGTAAATCCGGGAGGCGCATCTTGTTTGATGAAAAAATGAAAAATTATATAAATAACTATCATGACAGCTGTAATAAATGCAATAAAGGTGCCTAGATAAGTTGCAAGGCGCAGAGGGGTTGTTGAAAAGGAATATAATCCATCTGATGCTAATTTTATAAGTTGCCGCAAAGGAAATTTACTAGAGCCGTATTCGCGTTTATTTCGCTGATACTGTACACCAATTTGATTACGTGAAAGTTCGGATATGATTCCTCGAACATAAGGTTGAGTATCATTGATTACTTGGAGTTGTTGAAGGATGCTTTTGTCGACAAGTCGGAAATCACCTGCATCAACTAAATGTGGAACATCAGAGAGACGGTTGAGAATTTTATAATAGAGGCGACGTAAAAAAATCATATAACGTGGTTCAATGCGCTGAGATCGCAGGCCGATGACTACATCATGGCCATTTTTCCATAGATGAATAAAATCATTAATAACGGTAGGTGGATCTTCTAAATCACAATCAATTTGAATGGCTGCATCCCCTTTAGCACTTCGGTATCCGGCTAATATTGATCTTTGGAATCCAAAATTACGTACAAAACGTAAAACACGAACGTTAGGATCTTGACAGGCAAGATTATTTAGTTTTTCAAAAGTTCCATCACTGCTTGCATTGTCAGTGAAAATAATTTCATAATCGAGATCAGAATGTTTTTTTAATTCAATGACAATAGCATGATAAGCTTTGTCTATATTTTCTTCTTCATTGAATACAGGAATAATGATAGATATCAGTTGCTTTTTCAGGCTAAAACCCTCCAATCTTCTTTGCTAAGAATGTCCGTAATTTTTCCGTTGAAGCCATTTTCAACAAGATATTTTCTGATTTCTGTTGAAATATGCCATGCTAAGTTTAGAATCTCAGCGTGTTTTTTCTCGCTTGAAAAAAGGGCGTTATCAGATAAAATTGGAATCCGTGTCCCTGGAA
>SCTP01000284.1 GCA_004322325.1 Gammaproteobacteria bacterium
GAAAGAAAAAAGTACATAAAAGAATCTATTATTCGATTTAAGATGAAAAAATAAACCGAATTCTACTGAAGCCCTAAAAATATAGTATGCTTATAAGAAAGAAGCCCGCGGGAGAAAGTGATGGAAATAACTGACTTACTAGCACTCGGTGTGAAAGAACATGCCTCTGATTTACATCTCATTCCTGGACAACCCCCAATGGTTCGTATTAATGGTGATTTATCGCCTCTCAAAGACATGCCCGTACTGACGCCTGAAGAAGCAAAACATCTTATCTATAGTGCGATGACACATGATCAGCATGTTGATTTCGAAACGCATTTAGAATTAGACATGGCTGTTTCTTTTCCCAATCTAGGTCATTTTAGGGTGAGTGTATTGCATCAACTACGCGGGGTTGCTGCCGTCTTTCGTGTCATTCCAGAAGACGTACCATCCTTTGAGCAACTCGAATTACCTTCCGTGATCAAATCTTTTCTTTCCTTACACCATGGATTAATTTTAGTAACCGGCCCCACCGGTTGTGGAAAAAGCACGACACTCGCTGCCATGATTGATTATATTAATTCCATGCGAGCTTCTCATATTATTACGCTTGAAGATCCGATCGAATTTATTCATAAAAGTAAAAAAAGTCTCATCAATCAGCGGCAAATACGCCGAGATAGCACGAGTTTTGCGAATGCATTACGGGCGGCTTTAAGACAAGATCCAGATGTCATTCTATTAGGTGAAATGCGTGATCTTGAAACCATACGCTTGGCATTAACAGCGGCTGAAACCGGACACTTAGTATTAGCAACGCTACATGCGAGCTCCGCTCCGCTTGCTATCAGCCGTATTGTGGATATTTTTCCAACGGCAGAGAAAAATCGAGTACGTAATTTATTAGCTGAATCGATTCAAGCCGTTCTCTGTCAAAGCTTAGTTAGACGCATTTCTGGCGGACGCGTGGCGGCATTTGAAGTGATGTTATCAACACCGGCTATTCGACATTTAATCCGTGAAGATAAAATTGCACACATGGTGATGACAATTCAAACTAATGGTGATATTGGCATGTGCACTATGGATCAATATTTGCAGACGTTAGTTGCAAAGCATGTGATTAGCTCGGCGGTAGCGCGGAGTGTGGCGGTGAATCAAGAGTGGTTTGCTAATATTGTTTGAACTTCTTGGATCTTGGTTACTGGTAATCCTGTCACCTGAGCGACAAAAGCCATTTCTATGCCTTTAGCTAATAATTGTTTGGCAACCTCTAGTTTGCCTTTTTCTATGCCTTTTTCTATCAACCGTTCTGCTCCCGTCATCACTTTTTCCCCTATTTCTTCTGAAATATGTTCATTAATTAGTCTAAAGAAGGTTTCTATATCTTGTATATCCCCGCGCTCTAGGAAGTATTGTAGCACAAGGGAAACATAACTTCTGCCACCCGATCGGTCAAGATAGCATAAGACATCAATAATATCGATGATATGAGGTAAAACATCTCGTGCATAAATATGCTTTAATGCAAACTCCATAACGCCTGCCCAAGCATATTGCTTTAGCTCTTTATCATCTATCTTCGCCAGGTCAATTAACTGAAATGGCTGCAAAAAATAACGTTCCACTAGCTCTGGAGGAGCATCTACTAAATCCTTAATATCTGTCGAATAAGAATATGGACGCTCTCCATGATATATCACCATAGGGTAAATCAATGGCAACGTTTTTTTCTTTGTCCTTTTAAGATGCTCGTCGATGATATTGCAACTATACTTAAGCATGCGAAAAGCCATTAACTCATCTGGCGTACTTTGATGTTCCACTAGCAAATAAAGATAAGCTTCACGTTCAGCAATAGTGGTTTTATAAAGTAAATCAACAATAACCTCTTTGCGCATCTCATCAATCTGTGAACGAGGCTGTAAGACTAAATGATTCAAATTCATGGCCTGACGGATATCGTGCGGCAAATGCATAGTAAAAAATTCACGTGCAACTTGCAAATCAGACATTGCTGTTCTGACAAATTTATCATGTGCATGGACAATCTGTTGCGTTTTTGTTTTTCTATTCATGGTTTATTCTTTTTAATTAACGGTGATAATGGCTTAAAATAAAGAGATTGATATGCTTAAAGATTTGGTTTTGCAGAAAGTTGAGTGGTAATACGCATGAGTAGTTTATTTTCAGATAACTAAAAAATCAATAAAATTTTTAAATTTTTTGTTATTTTGGTCTTTGCATATTAAAAACATTATCGATAACTGCATATTCCATGTAGCCTAATCTTGTAATGGGTTTAATTTTTTTAACATCGATTTTTCCATCTACAATGACATTATCATCAATATGAACGCCGATCACCTTGCCAATAACCGCACGATTTGTATTGCCAGGTGAATCGGTTGGTAATTGAATACTTTGATAGTAGATACATTCCAATTGAATAGGAGAACCTTTTACTCGTGGCGGCTTAATTAATGTAGAGGGAATCATTTCTACCTGAGCAAACAAAAATTCATTTTCGTTACGTGATAAGGATGCTGAAGATAAATTCATAGCTTCACGATGTTCGTAGGTGGCCATATTAACAACAAATTCTCCTTGGGTTTCGACATTATATAACGTATCTTTTACCGCGCCGTCTGATAGGCTATTCGTAGTTGAAAACATCACCATCGGCGGATTATCACAAACGGCATTAAAGTAACTGTAAGGTGCTAAATTAATGTTTCCGAGTGTATCTTGGCTAGAAATCCAACCAATAGGACGTGGAACAATAAGTGATTTGAAAGGGTTATGCGGTAATCCGTGGTTGTTTTTTTCTGTTTCGTAAAACATAAGCAGCTCACTCCAGGTATAAAATAATTAAAGTTATTTTAACATTGCTAAATTAAAACTGAATGTTATACTACCTGCCTTGTCAGAGGCAAACTAAAGAAGGATAAATAAGTCCTGACAAAAAAATCATGAGTTTCCCAAGGATAAAAATCTTGTAATCTTTGCTTAGGACAGAGCAAAAAAGAATCTGTCTTAGCATTAATGAATTAAAATTTTTCACACCGCAAATGGAGATGAATATGGAAAGGTTAAATTGCAGATTAGTTAAGGTGTTATTGTGTGTCATTTTATGGCTTCCGCTTATGGCATGCAGGAAAGATGACCCTTGGTATACCACACAACCATCGTGTGTTATCAAAGGTGCTGATCCAGGAAGAACAGGTGAGTACAAGGCAGAAGGGATTAAGGAATTTCATAATGTAGTTTGGAATACAGTAATAGAAAATACGGATCCCGATCTGGATTTATTATGTTATGAAAATAAAATCTTTTACGGCGGTAAAGGATATGATGAAAAAACAGGGAAACTTATCTGGAAGATTCCTGAATTACAAAAGTACCGCTTTGGAGAATCAGTTATTTATAAAGGTCATCTGTACTTGAATCTTTATTCTTATAATCAAAAACAGATTCCTAGATATACATATATCGGTATTGCAGATATAAATATCCCCACTAAAGAAATAAAAATGCTTAATACGCCCCTCGAAGCTAAAAAACATTCGCCTGAAAATATGTTGGCAATTAATGATATGCTTTTCACTAATTCTGGAGATGATCTTTTTGCTTATTCACTAAAAACCAACCAAGTTGTATGGCATACAGCTACTACCAAGAATAGCACTGGATTGTTGCTAACAACAGATGGCGAAAGACTATTCACAAGAGACCAAGATAGGCTAGCAGCTTATGATATCAAAACAGGTAAAAAGCAATGGATATTTGATGTACGTAGTATGGATATTATTTATAAAGATGGTGTTGTTTATACAGATGGTATAAGAGGTGTTTGGGCGCTTAACCCTAAAACAGGTAAAGTCATTTGGCATTATATTCCTGATAGTATGGATTATTATCAATTTTTACCATTTGAGATGCGAGTGAATGAAAAAAATGTTTATGTTGCTAATGAAAATGGATTTGACAAAAATTTCTATGTTTTAGATAGACTAACGGGAAAGCTAAATTTTAAAATTCATGGCTTAATCAATCCTTTATTACATACAGACGCATTATATGTTGATGATTACATTATTCCTTATTATGAAGATTATGTGAACACAATAAAAGTATTAGATGTAAAAAGTCAGCGGTTACATCCTATTCATTTACCAACATCAGCATCTTATAAATTTCCAAAAGATAAAAATTTACTGTTATTCAAATATGATATAGATAAAAAAGAAGTTATTTTGACTTTAATAAATTAAACAATATACAAACATGGAGATTATGATATGACTACGCCATTTTTTACCACGTTAACTCAAGAAGGTGCAGAAGATAGATTGAGCACTGTACAAGAAACTTTATCTGAGATAGAAGCAAGTGGAATTACTCAACTTACCGCCAAGGACTTACAAAAGGAACTGGAAAATAATGGGATGGAGAGCCATTTATTCAAAGCAATTCAAATTTTTCTTGAAAATGCAAATATGGAGGGTTTGAGCCCTACAACCTATTACGATCAACATGATAAAAACGGTAACCCCGCTGGTGATTTAACCATTGGTATTGGATTAAATTTAAATGTCAGCACAACTCCTTTGGCCTTATTTTATAAGGCTATGCCAGACGTTACATGGGATAAAGAAAGCACCCAACCAGGACATGAAGGTAAAATTGGTATATTGATAGACGAACATTTGCCGGATAAAACTTACGGAGATGAATTCTATAATCCCGATGATAAAACAAATGGCTTATCTACCGACCAAGTTTACCAAATGCTTTACTACACCCTGATCGGTGCTCAAAATGTCCCTTCTGAAACAGGAAAAACGTACACCTACCCCGGCCAAATTAACAAGCTGAACAGCGTACTTAAAAAATATCAACTCGATAAGCAGTCCTTTACACCCAACCAACTTATCGCCTTACTCAGCCTTACCTATAATAGATCATCCTTATTTGGTAAAGAATTAGCTGCTCGTCTAAAAGACATGCTAGACTCAAAAAATGATGGTGCCGTTTTATTAGAGATGATCGAATGTTCAAATAGAAATGCTCAGACATGTAAGTCAGGTGTCAACGGCGTACAAAATCGACGTTTAATGGAAGCTGCTCTTTTCCACGGTGACCCAAAAATCGTCGCCATGACTACACAACAATATAATGTGCTCAAGAAAAACTGTGCGGGTAAAGGTTATGATTTCGCTGGAATCCCAAACCACTATGTCCTCCTAGGTGACTACACAAATTCCGATTCCCCTCAACCCCCTGTCCCTGGCTCAAGTTGCCATCCTAATTCAACTATTTATTTAGGAACAAATCATCAAGACCACTTTGGAGTTGACCCTAACTCTGGTCAACAAGCTTATGGTGGTGCTGACAAAGATACTTATACAGCAAAATCAACCTCCTCTTCACCCACTGTTACTCTTGCTAATAAAGGTGATAATCCAATCTTCCTATCTGGCGATGAAGACCACGATACGTATGATTTAGACCAAGCAGGCCATGTCACTATCTCTGACAGCGATGGTCAGGGTGTAATTTATAACAGCAAAGACGTACTTAACGGCTTTATGTTTTCCACACCAACGCCTGATCTGTATCAGTTTCTGGGTAACGCTACTTTGGGTCAATATAACCTCAATTTAATTTCATCCGAGTATGATCAAACGATAAATAGGAAATTATGTAGCCATATCCACAGCTCCAACCCCCTCTTCTGATTCTTATTACCCTAGCACAAAAACAGTAGCTGATATCGTTTCGCCAGACGGAACAATTTTAAATGAAATATTGCTCTATGAAACTTCAGAGGAACATTATACTAATCCTTCTTGCATTTTATATGATAGCCTTGATTACAGTAAGGAGGGTGTTGCAGCTCTGAAATACGGAAAGTTCGTTTTTGTCGGCGTCGAATCTTTCTGGAACCAAACTACAAGCTACGACTCCTATATAGAAGTTTCTCTAAAAGTAACTTTTGGCTCAGAATCAGGTATAGATCAATCCATCAATCTTCCATTACCAATATCTGGTCCTTG
>SCTP01000285.1 GCA_004322325.1 Gammaproteobacteria bacterium
TGGGCGCGAAATGATAAGGGTAGAATCCGCGGCTTTATTTTAGAAAAAGACATGCCTGGTTTATCTGCACCCGTCATGCACGGCAAGTTAAGTTTACGGGTTTCCATCACAGGTGAAATTATAATGGATGATGTTTTTGTTCCTGCTGAAAATGAATTGCCGCAGGCAGATGGCTTATCCGGCCCGCTCGGTTGTTTGGACAATGCTCGCTACGGTATCGCGTGGGGTGCGCTCGGTGCGGCTGAATTTTGCTGGCATGCTGCTCGGCAATATACACTTGACCGCAAGCAATTCGGTCATCCACTGGCAGCCAATCAATTGATTCAACATAAATTAGCCGTAATGCAAACGAATATTACCTTAGGTTTGCAGGGTTGCCTGCGCTTAGGCCGGCTGAAAGACGAAGGCCGCATTGAAACACCGATGATTTCCATGATGAAACGTTTTTCCACGCTGACAGCCTTGGAGGTGGCCCGTGAATCGCGAGATATGCATGGTGGCAATGGGATAATGGAAGAATTTCAGGTGATGCGGCACATGGTGAATTTGGAAACGGTGAAAACGTATGAGGGTACGGCGGATATTCATGCCTTAATTTTAGGTCGCGCCCAAACGGGGATTCAGGCATTTAAACCGTTAGGAAATATTAATCCTCCAAACTAACTCTCAACGTCGCCGCCACCGCCCAAGGCAATAAGGTGACTGCCAATACGGACAGCCCCGCCAAAAACGCAAGCGGGCCTGCAATAGAAAACCCTGCTTGCGATTGCTGCACTATATTCACCCCAAAAATCAGCACCGGCGTTACCAAGGGCAACATCAACAATCCTAATAATACTCCTTGCTGCCGCAATCCCAACGTCAACGCTACGCCTAAACTGCCCATCAGCGTCAGCACCGGGGTGCCGAATAATAAGCTTAAGCACAATACCCCAATCGCTGAGGCTGACAAATGAAATAAACATCCCACTACCGGTGTCACTATCACTAACGGTAATTCTGTCACCATCCATTGCGCAGTTAATTTCATCAGCATGATCAAGCTTAATGGTATTGGATTTAATAAGAGCTGCTCGATATTGCCATCTTCTAAATCCATAAAAAATACATGCTCGATAGACAATAAACTTGCCAGCAAAGCAGCTATCCACACTCCACCCGGCATTAATTTTTGTAACCATACCGGATCAGGTGTTAATGCCAATGGAAATAAACTAATGACCACCACAAAAAAGCCTAGCGGATAAAGCCATTCTTGCGATCGACGTAGTAATAAAATTAATTCCAGGTAAAAAACCCACCAGAGTGTTTTTAGCATGAAGCTAACCTCACTCGCTGCATTGGGGCTTGGCATGTAATAGGATGATGCGAACTAATAATACTCATGCCGCCTTGTTGCGCATGTTCTTCCAAGCGCGCTAGCATGATGGCTTGCGTAGATACATCTAATGCCGTGAAGGGTTCATCTAAAATCCATAGTTTTTTAGGGATAAGAAATAATTTAGCCAACGCTACACGACGTTTTTGACCAGCGGATAAATAACGTGCCGGTGTGTTTTGGTACGAATCCAATTGCAAGCGTGATAAAACCGTTAACGATACATCATCCTGCCCAGCGAGATAAGCCGCTAAACGCAAATTTTCTTTAACGGTTAATCCTAACTTAATGCCATTCAAATGGCCAAGGTAATGCAACTCTTCCCTTGAGACACCTTGCCACGTAATCGTACCGCTCGTTGGTGTCGATAGACCAGCGAGTAAGCGGAGTAAGCTGGATTTGCCGGATCCATTCGGTCCTTCGACTAAAAGAATTTCACCCGCCTGCAAATGAAAACAGACATTTTCAAACACCACTCGCTGTTGACGAATACAGCTGACATGAGTTACTTGCAACGTGAAAGCTGTATTCATGGCATCCTTAATCAAATAAATAACTAATACCTATCCCAATATCATTCGAACCAGAATTACCCGCATGATAAAGACCATACGCGCCTGAGCGATGATGGACCCGTGCTGCTAATTGTAATTGCGGATAACTCGGCAGTGCAAACGTGGCTTCAAACATCAGATAGTTGAGAAAGCGTTTCGTATTATCGTTATCATCTTTTTCGATAGCAGGCACGGACGTCGCGTAGGAAACCCCCTCGGCAAAAGCGAATGAGGTATTCACATACTGATTCCACGGCAGATTCGCCCAACGGAAAATAACGTAAGGGTCGAATTCATAAATCGTATGCTCATTATCCCCATCGCGTACTGTCACATTCCCTGCCAATTGCACGACGCCTACGATCGGATTCACCAGTCGGCGCAGAAAGTTATCTTCACTTAAGGTATGCGCCACTTCAACCGATTGAATATGTTCCGGCCAGCGGTCGAGGTCTTGGAGGGACAAGACTTGCAAGAGTGAGTTATTCACCGTAAAGCCATAGTAATAAAGCACCGACCAGGGATGCTGGTCATATAAGGAGGGGGTAGCGCCCATGGCGGTAAAAGAGATGAAACTTCCCCATAAGATGATAAGGCCTCGCTTAATTGTGTGATAGCATGACATTGTTATATTTTTCCTACGCTCAAATCCCTCCTTTTAAAAAGTATCTTGTTCTATGTCAAGTACCCGGATACAATAACCGGTTTCTATAGACCGATGAAGTTACTTAGTGGAGATTGGATTCATGTCGTTAACAACTGCCGCCAAGGCGGAGATTATCAAAACTTATCAACGTAGCGAAGGCGATACGGGTTCATCCGAAGTCCAAATCGCGCTGCTAACAGGCCAGATTAACAATATTACTGAGCATTTAAAGAGCCACAAAAAAGACGTTCATAGCCGTCATGGTTTAATGAATATGGTCAGCCAACGCCGTAAGTTGATGCGCTATTTGAAGGGCCAAAATTTACAGCGTTACCAGAGTATAATCAAAGAGTTAGATATACGCGGCTAATTCGCTCTCTTGAAGCGTTTTACTGCCAAACACCTCACCCCTGCTTACCTCGATCCGATCCTCTTAAGATACAAAAGTGAATCACAATCGAGGCAAGCGGCGGTAAGAGCTTAGAAATTGTAATTTAAGATGATTAGGTGATTAATTTGAGACCCATTAAAAAGACTTTTCGTTACGGCAACCATACCGTAACACTGGAAACAGGGACGATCGCTCGTCAAGCAACGGCGGCGGTACTCGTCAGCATGGATGACACGGTGGTGTTAGTGACAGTTGTCGCACAAGAAAGTGCATCCGAAGAAAGAGACTTTTTCCCTCTTACCGTGAATTACCAAGAGCGCTCGTATGCGGCAGGCCGTATCCCGGGTGGCTACTTTAAGCGTGAAGGCAAGCCGAGCGAGAAAGAGACATTAACCTCTCGCTTGATCGATAGGCCATTACGCCCCCTCTTCCCCAAAGGATTCAACTTCGAAGTCCAAGTGATTGCGACGGTGTTATCCATGAATCCTGAGATCGATCCCGATGTTCCTGCCCTGATCGGTGCTTCCGCAGCGGTTGCCTTGTCTGGCGTGCCGGTGACAAGTCATTTAGCGGCTGCCCGCGTGGGTTATTGCGATGGCAATTATGTATTAAATCCAACGATTCCCCAACTCCAAACCTCTGCCCTCGATATGGTGGTGGCGGGTACGGAAAATGCCGTGCTGATGGTGGAGTCGGAAGCCAAAGAGTTACCGGAATCGGTCATGTTGGGAGCGGTGATGTTTGCGCATCGTGAAATGCAGACTGTCATTAAGGTGATTAAAGAAATGGTGGCGGAATCCGGTGTCACGACGTGGGGATGGTCGCCACCAGCGATTAATCCGGATTTGGAAAAACGCGTGATCGACTTATGCAAGGCGGATATTGAAAAAGCGTATCAAATTAAAGATAAGCAAGCACGCCAAGACACGGTGGCTGAATTGCGTGCTCGGGTGATTGACCAAATCGTTGCGGATAATGCTGGGAAAGAAGATGAAGTATTGCTAGCGGCTGATACGAAGTACATCTTCAATAATTTAGAACGGGATGTTGTACGCGGACGTATTTTGCAACATCAGCCCCGTATTGATGGTCGGGATACGAAAACGGTTCGACCCATTACCATTCAAACCGGCGTGTTACCACGTACCCATGGTTCGGCTTTATTTACTCGCGGTGAGACACAAGCCATCGTGGTAGCGACCTTAGGTACCGAGCGCGATGCACAAACGATTGATGCATTGGAAGGGGAACGTAAAGAAAACTTCATGCTGCATTACAATTTTCCTCCTTACTCAGTGGGTGAAGTGGGCATGGTGGGGAGTCCGAAACGGCGTGAAATTGGCCATGGTAATTTGGCTAAGCGCGGTGTTTCGCCTGTATTGCCGGCACAGAAAGACTTTTCGTATGTGTTGCGGGTGGTTTCTGAAATCACGGAATCCAATGGTTCCAGTTCGATGGCGACGGTGTGCGGAACGAGTTTAGCGTTGATGGATGCCGGTGTGCCGATCAAATCCCACGTGGCGGGGGTGGCCATGGGGTTAGTGAAAGAAGGTGACCAGTTTGCGGTGTTAACCGATATTTTAGGTGATGAAGATCATCTCGGTGACATGGATTTCAAAGTAGCGGGTACGACTGACGGTGTGACAGCGTTGCAAATGGATATCAAGATTGATGGGATTACAGAAGCCATCATGCAGCGCGCGCTAGAACAAGCACGTGATGGGCGTATTCATATTTTGGGTATCATGAATCAAACGATTAGCGGTCCGCGGCAAGAAATGTCTGCTTATGCTCCCCGTATCTTAACCATGCGTATTCCGACGGATAAGATCCGTGACATCATTGGCAAGGGTGGCGTGACCATTCGTGCGTTGACGGAAGAAACGGGAACAGTGGTGGATATTAGTGATGATGGTGTGGTGAAGATCGCGGCGGCGGATTTAGCGGCGTGTGAAGAAGCGATGCACCGCATTGAGCGGATCACGGCGGACGTGGCCATTGGTCAGGTGTATGAAGGGACAGTGACGAAGTTGATGGACTTCGGTGCGTTTGTGACGTTCTTGCCAGGTAAGCAAGGGTTAGTGCACATTTCGCAAATTTCACATGAACGCGTGGCGCAAGTGAGTGATAAGTTGGCGGAAGGGCAAGTGGTGAAAGTGAAAGTGCTTGAGATTGACCGCCAAGGACGCATTCGGTTGAGTATGAAGGAAGTGGAAGCGAGTACGAACGCGCAATCGTAAGTAAGATGGTTGTTAGAAAAGAAAAGGCACTTTTTTAGGTGCCTTTTTTATTTATTTTTTCTTGTTATTTTTTACAGAAAAGTCTGTTCCTAACACTTTGTCTATATTATTAATAATAGGCATTAACTTTTTTCTTAAACGGCTTTTCTCGTCTAATTTGTTAACAGCTTCTTGTAATATCTTACGTATTTCTTCGATTTTTGTTTGCATAGGAAGCTTAGAATCGTTTTCTACCTTATTGATTCTTTCAGCTAAGCCACCTTTGCCATCAATATAGTTAATATGTTGAGCTTTGAAGAAACGGCCAAAAAGGAAAGAACGTCTACCTGATTTTCTATATTCTGCGAATGTATCATCAATTGATTGAGCGATGAAGCTTAGCGTGTGGGATATTTTTAAATCATTTATTTGATTCTGTACGCGAGATGGTTCTATTGATGCATTTTGAATGGAATATTCTTTACC
>SCTP01000286.1 GCA_004322325.1 Gammaproteobacteria bacterium
CCATCATGGATGAATACCGAATTGCTACCCATGGGCACATGGTCTACCATCTATAAAAACTTGGCAAATCGATCTGATAAAAAAAGAATGTCCGACATTTTCAAATTATCACCCGTTGATCTTGAGTCATGGCTACATGCATTAACCTACATAAGAAATCTTTGTGCTCATCATTCACGGCTTTGGAATAGACATTTTACTATACGGCCAAAACAAATTATCGAATATATTAAATATTTAACTCCAAATACTACTTTTGCAGCACAAGCAGCAATGATACATGTGTTATTAAAAATAATATCGCCTGACAGTAAATGGACTGCGCGATTGTATGAGCTCTTTAAAAATCATCCCTTCATAAATCCCACCAGGATGGGATTTGCTATTGATTGGCAAGATGATGGATTTTTGGAAGCGTAAGATAGGCAGGAGAATATGAATCATACAAATAATGATCCACTACTTAAAATAATAAAACGTGACATCATCAACACATACAAATGTCATACCATAATATTATATGGTTCTCGAGCACGTGGTGAAGCCACTACAACAAGTGATTATGATATCCTCGCTATACGTGATAAGGGTAACTTGGAGCGTGATTGCCGCTTCTTTGAAGGTTTTTATTTAGATGTTTTTATCTATGCAGAAGATGCTGTAAAAAATCCTGATGCTTCCTTAATTCGCATTAAAGATGGCGTAGCGCTATGTCAAAAAGATAATATTGGTGATGAATTACTTAGCAAGGTTAAAGCTATCTTCAAAGCTGGTCCGCCAGCAACACCTAGCTGGGAGAAACAGGAAATTAACGCTTGGGTAATGAAGATGCTTGATCGTGCTAAACAAGGTGATATCGAGGGTAATTTCCGAAAACATTGGCTACTACATGATTTGCTAGAATGTTATTTCAAATTACGTGATGCTTGGTACCTTGGACCCAAAGAAAGTTTTCAATGGCTTAAAAATAATGATATGCAAATATATGGGGCATTTAATGAAGCGTTAAAGCCAAATGCTACCTTTGACGAAATTGAAAAGTTAATTATGTTTGTAAGAAATTAACATGCGAAAAGAAATGAAACATTTGACTCGATAATCAGTCTTGTACCATAATCGTGCTCACATCGCTAGATTAAGGGAGAATAATCTTGAACAAATTGCCTTTACTTTTTCTCGCCACCTCATTATGGTGTCAAACGCTTTTCGCTGCACCTTCTTATTGCATTGGCATTTATAATCAAAGTAGCAAGCCCATACAATACCAGCAATGGCCTGATAATTTCGGCTCTGAACCGGTTGCTGCATACCAAAAAACACAGTCCTGGGAAGTGCTGAATAATTCCGAAGCCATTGTCTTGCGCAATCAAGCTGGAAATACCGTTCTCGCCTCTACCGTCGTACAAAGCGGTACTACCATTGCCTATTTTGGTGAAGATCACGACCCAAGTTGGGCAATTCAACCAGGATGTTAATCATGATTAAAAAACCAAGTTTAATTTTGGTGAGCGGGCGTCCTGGTGTAGGAAAAAGTACATTGTCAAAAAAGTTAATGCGCTAGTTGCTAAATGTAATGTTGAGTTAGTTGTCTTTGAGTGTGTTTTACAAAATAAATCGCTTTGGAAAAAGCGGATAATAGCGCGGGGAGAAAAGAGAGACGATGACAAATGGATAAGTGATGAAGCTTGGAATATCTTTATGAA
>SCTP01000287.1 GCA_004322325.1 Gammaproteobacteria bacterium
GTTAAGAAATTAGAGAGCATGGTGTATTTACAATTATTGGCGATATGCTATAATTATGTAAATACACCAATCTCAGGAGTCCTCTATGAAGCATGCAGTAAATTTCAGACTGAGTACTCGTGCAACAACTGTTCTATCTATTCTCGAAAAGAAAATGCACACCTCAAAAACAGCCATTGTTGAAAAAGCATTACAATTTTATGCTCAAAAAGAATTATCCAAACAAAGCCGTATTTTAGACTTCGCCGGGATTTTAACTGATAAAGAAGCTGATGATATGTTATCTGTCATTGAATCAAGTAACCATAACAAAGACTTAAAAATTAACTTATGAAATACATATTAGATACAGACACCATCATTTATTTCTTAAAAGGTGAAGAAGACATCGTTGATCGTATTGCCAATATTTCACCCGACAAGATAACAACCACTATTATTAGCCATACCGAGCTGCTATTTGGTGCCTTTAACTCCGCAAAGAAAAAACAAAATCTTGAAAAAATTCAAGCCTTTCTGGACAAAATTCAAATTATTCCTTTTTGTAAAGAATCATCCACTATTTTTGCCGAACAAAAAACCTTACTTAAAAAACAAGGGAATATTATTGCTGATTTAGATCTTATAATAGCCAGTATTTCTATCCGACATCACAGCACTCTCGTAACAAATAATGTTAAGCATTTTATTCGACTAAAAAAATTAAAAATTGAAAACTGGAAAACCACCTGCTCTTAAGAATTTGTTAATAAAACCTTCGTACACTATCGAAAGCCATTATTAAGGAAATAAATTATGCCTTATCGAAAAAATGCGGAGAATTTTTTTAACCATTATAGTAATAAAAAAGAAAATTTTTATGAAGACACGGGGCTTCTAAAATCTATCGATGATATTAAAAGAAGATCAACAAAAGGACCGATTAATCAAGTAAAAGGATATCGTCTCTACGCAACAGAAAAACCCACTAACCCTCATTCCCTTCATGATATTCTTCGTACCGATGTCAATTATATTATTGCATTAGGTAATCCTGATCAGCAGCTGCCTTATTTTGAGAAAGAAGAAACTTATATTTATTTTAAAAATAACGAGAAGGTGCAAGTTCAAGTTGAACCAATCATCATCCATCAAACAAATGGATTGCCTCATTACAAATTGCATTGTGCATTTGAATATTACAACGATAATATTATTCGACATGAAGAAAAAACATTTACTCTTATCCATCTTAATAATGTAGATGATGAAATCTGCGATTCATTTTACCAAGAATTATCAAGTATCGTTGACCAAGGCATTCTCGTGCATTGCCCGGATGGCAAAGGACAAACAGGTCAAGTAATTGCTACTTTATTAGCTCTCATGGATAAAAACATTGAATCTTTATTTGGCACAGATAATATCGATACTATCGGTAAAAATATTTACAAGTTTATCACTCAACTGCGTTGCTCATGCCCTGGTTTGATTGTTACTCCAGAGCAACTATTCCAATTCTTAAAACAGGCTATTAATTGCAAACCGCTCGAGATAAAAGCAAAAAAAGTAGAAGAAAAAATAGAGGAGGTAGATGGATTTGTCATGATGCGTGAAGCTAGAGAGATTGAAGGGGAAGTGCAACAACCAAAACCGGGTTACTTTTCCAGTTTTAAAATGAGCATTTTCTCAAGAACACCTAAGCTAAATAATATACTCGCTACCTTTAACCCATATACTTCCAAGTTGTCCCCTTAGCGCCATCTTCAATAGCAATATGCATCTGGGCAAGCTCGTTTCTCACGCGATCCGCCTCTGCCCAGTTCTTCTCTTTCCGCGCTTGATCACGCGCTGCAATTAACGCTTCGATGCGATCGACGTCAACTGGCGCACCCGATTTGAAAAA
>SCTP01000288.1 GCA_004322325.1 Gammaproteobacteria bacterium
AAAGGATTAACAGTTGCCATCACGGGTCATGACACAACAGGTGTTGCTGTGTGCAATCAAGTACGTTCGTTTGATATCGAAGAAAGGGTACGAAAAGGCACTGCCAGGTATGTTGAAACCTTAGATACTGCTACTATCAGTGAAATTATTAATCGAGTAATTAGTATAATTGAGCCTGCTTAATATAATAGGTGAAATAAAATGACAAAAGTCGCCGCCATCCAAATGTGCTCCTCGCATCTGGTCGATGAGAACCTCGAAACGGCTGAAAAGCTGATCACGGAAGCTGCGGAAAATGGCGCTAAATTAATCGTCTTGCCTGAAATGTTCGCCATGATGGGGCTAACTGAAGAAGATAAAGTTCGGATCAAAGAACCCTTGGGGCACGGTAAAATTCAATTTTTCCTCGCCAGTCAAGCTAAAAAAAATAAAGCATGGTTGGTAGGCGGTACGATTCCGCTAGCGGGCAAAGAGAGTCACAAAGTAGGCGCTGCTTGCCTGGTATTTGATGATCAGGGCAATCGCGTCGCTCGATACGATAAAATGCACTTGTTCGATGCGAACATTTCAAGCTCTGAATGTTATCAAGAATCTCATTCGGTTGAACCTGGCGATCAGCCTGTTGTAGTAGAAACTCCTTTTGGCCAGTTAGGCTTAGCTGTCTGTTACGATGTCAGATTTCCCGAGTTATTTCGTTGCTTATTTAAAAAAGATGCAGAATTGATCGCCCTACCCTCCGCCTTTACTGTCAAAACAGGCGAAGCGCATTGGGAGCTGTTAGCAAGAAGCAGAGCTGTTGAAAACTTTTGCTATGTCATCGGCGCCTGTCAAGGAGGGACACATTCTAATGGCAGAAAAACGTATGGTCATTCGGTTATTGTTGAACCTTGGGGTAAGGTGATTGCTAAGAAAGATGATATGATGCCGGGTGTGATTTATGCTGATATAGAGCTTGAAAAACTGCATACTATTAGAAAAACTATTCCTGTCGGAAAACATCAACGGATTTTTTAAGGAAATACTTCCATGCAACCCATTAAACACGATCTTGCCATCGCCTACAAAGCATTAGCGTATCTGAAGCACGATGACCACACCTACACCCATCTCTCCGCGCGCGACGCAACCGACCCCAATGCCTTCTATATCTACCCTTTTGGCCTGCGCTTCGAAGAGGTGGAAGCTGATGGTTTATTGAAAGTAGCATTAGACGGCACAATTCTGGAAGGCAAAGAATATCAGTACAATAAAACCGGTTATATCTTGCACGGTGCGATCTATCAAGCACGCCCCGACGTGCAAGCCGTGTTCCACATGCACACACCCGAAAGTTTAGCCGTATCCGCGCTCGAGGAAGGTTTATTGCCTATCAGCCAATGGGCGCTGCATTTTTATGATCGCGTTAGTTATCATCACTATGATTCCTTGGCCTTGGAAGATCATCAAGGTTCACGATTGATTCAAGATCTAAAATCAAATTATGTGATGCTGTTGCGAAACCATGGCTTTATTACTTGTGGTAAAACTATCCAAGAAGCAATGTTTTATAGTTATCACCTGCAACGCGCGTGTGAAACACAATGCTTGATTCTTTCGATGGGGCAGAAATATGTCGCCCCACCAAAAGAAATATGCGAAAAAGCCGTGAAGGATTTGCTTTCATTTGAGAAAAATTTAGGCGAACGCGATTGGGAAGCGTGGAAAAGATTGGTGGCGAGAGAATATCAAACAGGGAGAATGTAAAATGCAGCTACATCCAATCATCCGACAAGCCACTCGTGACGACCTCCCTCATATCATACGATTACTGGCTAATGACCCATTGGGCAGCCAACGCGAATGCTATCAAGATCCTTTGCCGCCGCGATATTATGCTGCTTTTACAGAAATCGATGCTGATAAAAATAATCATCTTATTGTCGTTGAATTCGAGGATAAAATAATCGGCGCACTGCAACTCACATTTATCCCTTATCTCACTCATCAAGGCAGCAAACGTGCGCAAGTGGAAGGAGTGCGTATCGATGAAGCTTATCGTGGAAAAGGCATTGGTCAATTGATGATGCAATGGGCGATTGATAAATCCCGCGCAGCAGGTTGTTCTATGATGCAATTAACTACTGATAAAGAACGCCGCCCCAAAGCGGCACCATTTTATCAGAAGCTTGGATTTTCTATTACGCATGAAGGATTGAAACTGTTACTTTAAATCAATCATTCCCTGCAGGTACAACACAGCTTTACCACTAATCAAGACACGATCGTTTTGATAGTCGCACAGCATTTCTCCTCCGCGAGAGGATACTTGCTTTGCATACAATTGCCTCTTATTCAACCGAGCAGCCCAATAAGGCGCTAATAAACAATGCGATGCTCCTGTCGCCGGATCCTCCGATATGGTTTTTGTCGGATAAAACGTGCGTGAAACGAAATCTGCATCCGATCCTTTTGCTGTCACCGAAATACCGCGATGTTCTAACTGTTTTAGTATCTGGATATTAGGCACCAGTTGCTTCACCTCTTCCTCTGTTTCATAGACAGCAAAACAACGTTCATTTTTATACTGATAAATTTCTTGTGGTTTTAATCCCAAACCTTGCTCAAGCAAGGGATAAGCCTGACATTTTTCAACCGCTCTCGCTGGAAAATTTAACGTTATCCATTCCCCTGTGCGCGTTATTTGCAACGTTTCAACACGCGATTGAATGTTCACTTGCTGCCACGTCGGTTCGAGTAAGTTCAAGATTACATAACCTGATGCAATACTGCCGTGTCCGCAAATCTCTAATTCATATTCAGGTGTCACCCAGCGAATATGAAATTGATCTTTTTCACGTACGAGATAGGCAGTAGCAGGAAGATTATTTTCTTTAGCAATAGCGTGCAAATCTTCATCAGGCAACCATGTTGGCAAGACACACACAGCTGCTGGATTACCAGAAAACACGCGGTCAGTGAAAGCATCAATATGATAAATAGGAAACTTTCCCATGAATTTCACTCCTCAAATTTTTTTGATTATCAATAACATACCATCTTACTATTTGCTTTTGAATTAATTTTTGTATTAACATTAAATTTTATGAGAAAAATAATATGCTTGATGTCAAAAATGAAGTACTGATAGCAGAAAAAAGAATTCGTCCTTATGTTCGGGAAACACTACTCGATTATTCTGTTTCTTTAAGCCGGCTGACAGACTGCCAAGTTTATTTAAAATGCGAAATTTTACAATATACAGGTGCGTTTAAAGCACGTGGCGCGATGAATAAATTATTAAGCCTCACTCCTACTCAAGCACAACACGGCGTAGTCACTGCCTCATCGGGTAATCATGGTGCAGCTGTTGCATTTGGTTTAAATAAATTGAAAATTCCGGGAGTTATTTTTTTACCTGAAAACGCATCGCCGGCTAAAATAGAAAATATTCGTAATTATGATATTCCCATCGAATTTTACGCTACGACTCATTTACAAACCGAATTGTATGCCATTGACTATGCCAAGCAACGCAATATGCTCTATATCTCACCTTATAATGATCCTCAAGTCATTGGTGGTCAGGGAACGATTGGATTAGAGTTAGTGCGGCAATTAGATAAAATAGATGCTGTCTTAGTCCCAGTTGGCGGCGGAGGATTAATTGCGGGAATCGCAGGTTACTTGAAATCAGTTTCATCGAAAATAAAAATAATCGGCTGTTTACCCGAAAATTCTCCTGTCATGGCCGCCTCCATTAAAGCTGGCAAAATTATTGAGATGGAAACCAAGCCAACACTTTCCGATGGAACAGCAGGCGGCATCGCAAAAGATGCGATTACATTTGAACTGTGCCAACAATTTGTCGATGATTATATTTTGGTATCTGAAAATGAAATTAAAAATGGCATTATTACCTCTCTCAAACATCAACATCTTTTAATAGAGGGCGCTGCTGGTGTTGCATTAGCAGCACTATTAAAAAAAGCTCAGGAATTTCAAGGAAAAAACGTGGTCATCGTCTTAAGCGGTGCGAATATTAGCTTAGAGACGTTGAAAACAGTGTTTAGAGAAACTCATGATGATATAGGATAGCACTCGTGCACTCGCATGCGCTGATATTTATTCAAGACTTAGCGATCATTATGTTAATTGCCGGCTTAATGATTGTGTTATGCCGACAGTTTAAACAGCCCGTGGTGTTTGGTTATATTATTGCTGGCATGATTGTCGGCCCTTACACACCGCCTTTCTCTTTTATTTCTGATGAAACCATCATTAACACTCTCGCTGAACTAGGCGTTATTTTTCTCATGTTTTCACTGGGGCTCGAGTTTAACTTACATAAATTAAGTAAAGTTGGTTGGTCTGCCTTCATTGCTGCCTTTGCAGAAATCGTCGTAATGATCAGCATCGGCTATGGTATCGGACTTTGGTTCCATTGGAGCCAACTAGACGCCATCTTTCTCGGCGCCATTCTTGCTATTTCCTCTACCACTATTATCGTTAAAGCACTCGATGAATTGCAGATGAAAAAAGAAGGTTTTTCCCAACTGATTTTTGGCATTCTGATTATAGAAGATATATTTGCGATACTGATTTTGGCCTTGCTTTCCGGTATTGCCATCACCGGTTCATTACAAACAAAAGACATCCTCTTGACCGCCACCAAATTGGTGTCTTTCTTGGTTGTGTCTTTATTAGCAGGTATCTTACTTGTCCCTCGCTTACTCACTTACATTGCAAAATTTAATAGCACTGAAATGCTGCTGGTTTCAGTGCTAGGACTGTGTTTTGGTTTTTGCTTATTAGTAGTCAAATTGCAATATAGCGTTGCCTTGGGCGCCTTTCTTATTGGTGCGATCATTGCTGAATCCGCTCAACAGACTACCATTGAGAAACTTATTCTTCCGATACGCGACATGTTTTGTGCTATCTTTTTTGTCTCTGTCGGGCTGTTATTTGATCCCAAAATTGTCGTGCATTATTTTGTGCCTATTCTGCTGATTACTGCTGCGCTCATTGTTGGCAAAATCATCAGTTGCAGCCTCGCCGTTCTTATGACTGGACGCAATGGCAAAACGGCGATGCGCGTTGGCATGGGACTTGCCCAGATTGGTGAATTTTCTTTTATCATCGCTTCCCTTGGCATCGCTCTCAACGTAACTAGTGATTTCTTATATTCCATCGCTGTCGCTGTCTCCGTCATTACTACCCTATTAACTCCTTATTTAATTAAATACTCTGATTCCTTCACCCACTGCTTAGCGCCTTTCGTGCCGAAAAAAGTCACTTTTCTGTGTGAATTATATGCCAATTGGATGCAAGATCTAAAACCACAAAAAGATAAAATCGACATCACGAATGATGTTAAAAACAGTTTAATACATATTACTATTAGCTTATTTATCATTCTTGCTGTTTTTCTAAGTGGCGCCTATCTCGCTAACACGGAAGTAGGCAACTTTTTGATAAAGACAACCAATGGTTATATCGAAAGAACGGTGATTTGGAGTATCGCACTGATTATTTCCTTACCATTTTTAATCACCGTTTATCAAAAAAGCAAAAGAATAAGTTTAATGTTAATTAAAGCGAACACCAAGTCACATAAATTTATTTCTGAACTTCTGCCCATTGTTTTACTTCTTATCATCATGATGATTGTCTCTGCGCTAAGCGACAGCATCTTACCGCCGATAGGGATGCTCATTATCACTCTCGCGATCATTGGCATTTTAATCATCACCTTACTTCCCTGGTTCATGGCCTTGTACACTAAACTACACACTAGTCTTCTAAGCTCTTTAAAGAAAAGAAAGAAAAAATAGTATTAAATTAATTATGGTTTTGGAGATATTAGCAATATAATTTTTCCATGCATAAAACTGATGGCTCTCAATACTTATATACGAAGAAGTTACATTAAATTTGATGAGCAGCAGCATTTAATTTTTCTGCTAAAGAGTTAGCCTCTATATTAAAGATACAAGGGCACAAGTTTATCTTAGAAAAATTTCTATTACTACTCATACCCCTGATCACCACTCAACCTTATTTAATCCCCAAACAATGCAACAACTTCCTAATCAACACATGATAATATGACCGCTTCACCGAGATATGTAATTCAATCACTCCTCTTGACAACTCAAACGACGGATCTGTTTTTACACCAGAGACAATATCAACAATTACATCCAACGGTACACGCACGTACGCGGCAATTCCTTCCAATGTATACTCTCCTGTTTCCAGAATATCTCGAATTAAATATCGGATTAGCTGCCCATCATTCATATCATTCTCCTGTTTGCATTCATGATTCACTAGTTTCAAATATTTATTATGTTGCCTCGCATAAAAACGTCGTATCCCTTGATAAAGTCGATGCCAGATGTAATTTTTTAAAGCCAATCGTTCATGGAAGGTTAACTCTAAACGTTTGCCATAGATTTGATTCAGTGCTTCATCTAATGGGTGGGAAATACTGTTAGCAAAAGAAGCTGGATGATCTTTCCGCAGCATATTTTTAACTCCTCAAACTTAAGTGGTTGATCCGACATTAAATTATCTGATGGGAATCTTATCGTTATTTTAATATCGATACAACACTTTTTTGGTTAATTTTTTAAAAATAAAATAAATTAAATGCCATAAAACGATATTATTATATCGAATCACTAGACAAGCTTACTAAGAACAGATAGAATCTCTGAAAATTTATCAGAGCTATCCTTTTGCATGTCTGAAAAGTTAAGTGAAAATTTGAATTTTTTAATGTCAGAAGCCCGCCTCACCGCAGAGGAATTATCGCGGCGAATTGGCTTACCTGCTAGCACCATTAAAAAAGCGCGTAATAAGTGTGATTCAAACCCCACGCTTTCTACGTTAACACCTATCGCTAAATACTTTTCATTATCCATCAGCCAACTGATAGGCGATGAACCGTTTCCCAAATCTCGCGCTAAAGGAGCTTATCAGATTAACCAAGAAACACTTTGCCATATTCCGGTTATATCTTGGCAAGAAGCAATTCATTGGCCTGATACAGAAAAACAATTTCATTCTACTATTATGAGCGAGTATGTGTATGGCAAGCACGCGTATGCATTATTAGTGGTAGAAGAGGATTGGGAGAATTTGGCTAAAGATACAGTTTTACTAGTTGACCCTACACTCGCAGTAGATCATCGTGATTTCATCATTGTGTACAAAAATGGGCAGAAAACACCCACTTTAAAGCAAGCACTTTTTGATGAAGAAGAAATGTATTTAAAACCAATTGAGGAAGGGTATAATGTTGCCGTTTTTACACCTGAGCATAAAATTTTGGGTGTTGTAGTGGAATATAAAAAACAGCTGAAAAAGATCAATGTGGAAAATTCAGAGGAAAACTAGCCATGGATAATAATCAGAATTGCCCAAAAGGTTGTACACCGCGGGAAAGTTTTTTGATGTCATTGCTAAATAAGGTGATGAAAGAATATAAAACCTTATTGGATTTTACTCGCCGAAATAAACCTCTTAAGATAGTCGAGATTACACAATTATCTATGATACCAGGAGAGACATTATTTTCTATCCAGCTTGCTAATAAACACTGTGTAATGCAGCTAACAGCTGCTGAGATTATTAGCAATGGGTATGATTTGAATGAGTTTAGCGATTTTCATGCTGATATGGTTCGACAGGCAGCTCAAGGCAAGTTGATTGAATTTCTAAAATTAACTGAAAAAGAACCAGAATATAAAATTGTATCAAAGAAGTTTAATCGCGATCTAAATCAATATATTTTTGCTATCGAAACTAAAGAACAAATTCGATTTGATCGCACAGCGGAGGAACTTGCTAAAGATAAAAATGTGTTAGCTTATATGTGTCTTCAAGACATC
>SCTP01000289.1 GCA_004322325.1 Gammaproteobacteria bacterium
ATGCAATTTCTCAAAATTGTCTTCATATTTTAAATAAACACTATCAAAAGAAATTACCCGAAATTATTACAATTTTTAGTGATTTTTTACAAGGTAGTTGTGGAATGGTCATTGGATTAGCAACGATAAATATCGCTAATGGATTTATTAATTATATGGGAATTGGCAATGTTTCAGCAAGAATTATAGGCAAGCAGTCATATCGTTTTGTATCGCGAGTAGGAGTACTGGGAGTAAGCAAGCCTCATACAATAATGGATAGTTACTCACTCAATGATAATGACATATTCTTGATGTATTCAGATGGTATAAAAAATAAATTTGAAAAAAATGATGTGCTGGAAATAATCGATGCACCAATAGAAGTGTTTTCTAAGGAAATCATTAACCGTTTCTCAAGGCAGACTGATGATTCGAGCTGTATTGCAGCGAGGTATAACAATGATTGAATTAGCAAAAATGAGTCTTGATAATCAGGAAGATATTGTTGAGTTTAGAAATAAATTACTGGCCCTTTTAATGGCTCTTCAATTTAATGATATGAAAGGTGTTAATATCGCCACCAAGATATCTGATTTAATTCATCATCTATCCCTAGAAACACATAACATAAGAATTAATATTTATATACAAAATAAGAGCATTTCTGCAGAATTACAAATGAGTATTATATTTTATGGTAGTGAATCTCTGGTAAAAAATTATTTGATGAGCGTGCGTCATGAAATAAATTATCAACCAAAAAATGGCGAAACAACTATCCAAATTAATTTGCCAATATTGGATAACAAACTTATTACCGATAACAACTACATTATATACTTACGAGAGAAAATTATTGTTCAAACGAAGAGGGAATTATTGCGACAGGTAGAACATAAAAATCAAGAGTTAAATAGTCTTCTTAATGATTTAAAAAAATCATCAGGTTTGATTCAATCAGAAAAAATGCGTGCATTAGGAGTATTAACAGCTGGAGTAGCTCATGAACTGAATAACCCGATGATGGGAATTCTAAATTTCATACAATATTGTCTCAAAAAAACTGATGCTAATGATAAGCGTTTTGAGCCCCTTAAAGATGCAGAACATGAAACCAAACGCTGCATTGACATTGTGACCAACCTATTAACCTTTTCTCATCTAGAAAAAGAAGGTGAGGAAGATTTTAAACCAGTCAACGTGGCTACCATCATCAAACGAGTTTCCAAAATTCTCACCTATCGTTTGCGTAATGAAGATGTGACTCTTATTGAAGAAGTACCTGAAAATCTTCCGCTAATTATGGGTCATGAAAATCGACTCCAACAGGTTATTTTAAATCTAGTGACTAATGCATTAGATGCTATGAAAAAAACGGAAACCAAAGTTTTAAGATTGCAGGTGAGTTGTAAGATGGATAATCTCAAATTATTAATAGAAGATTCGGGTGAAGGAATGGACGAAGATACTAAAAAGCAAATTTTCGATCCTTTTTTTACTACGAAACCTGCTGGTTCAGGAACAGGTTTAGGTTTGTCTGTTTGTGACAGTATTATTAAAGAACATCATGGCAATATTATTTGCCATTCAGAAAAAAACAAAGGTACAATTTTTTATATAACCTTACCCAGCTTAGTTAAGGAGACTGCATGAACCAAAATATACTTGTCATTGATGATGATTCAGCCGTTAGAAAAGCATTTAAATTAGCATTAGAGGATAGTAACTTCAATGTAGAAACCGCCTCTTCAGGTGAAGATGGAGTTAAACAAATAACTGAAAAAGATTATAGTATCATTTTCTTAGATTTAAAAATGCCTGGTTTAAATGGCGCAGAAACTTTACGAGAATTACG
>SCTP01000290.1 GCA_004322325.1 Gammaproteobacteria bacterium
GTGAATAAGGTTTTAGCTGAGGAAGGTGATTTAGGTGAAGTAATTAAACTCGTAGAAAATTTCGCAAGTGAAATAGATGAAAATAATAGCAATCCTAACATTCAATATGCCTTGAGCGAAATTTATCATCAATTAGGAGCAAAGGATCGTGCCTTAAAGGTGGCGACGTATGTGTGGGAGAAGGTAGATTTAAATGAATGTGGAATGATTATAGCTAAAAATTATTATGAAACAAAAAATAGTATCGCGGTGAATTGGTTTTTAATGCTGCTTAAGCGTAAAGATATAAAATTATTGCAACAAATAGAAAAATACATTATTGATAAACCAGACCTACATGAAGTACAGCGGGCAATAGGTAATCATCATTATTTTAGTATAATGAACAACTATAAAAAAGCATTTTTTTGGTTTGAAAAAGCAGCAAATAACCATAATATGGCAGCCATGGGTGATATGGGAGCGATGTATTATAATAGCAGAGTAGTGGATGAAAATGGTCAATTACCTGATCAGACAAAAAAGAAAGGAATTGACCTATTATATCAATCTGCTAAAAATTGCGATGAAGCTTTAAAGTATCTTAACTATATATGCAAAAACACTGAAGATGTTTATGCCTATTGTTCATTAGCTAAGCTTTATTTAGAGATTAATCCCATTGAAAACAAAAAAATAGCGATTTCCTGGTTTAAAAGAGCAGCTAACAAAAACAGTGCTGAAGCGAAATATTATTTGAGTATGGAATATGATCTGGAAAATAAATTTCCTGTTTCTTCCTTTTACGCAATTAAAGATAAAAAGGCGATTCAATTTTTACTGGAATCATCAATGGCAAATTATACTCCTGCACGTAAAAGGTTATCCTATTTAGAAAAATTATGGTTTAGTAATCAAAAATATGGAGCTTACTGTTGGCATTTAGCGAATCTTTATCTCCAGCGAATAAGATTATCATCTCAACCGCTTCCTCATACGTACACAGAAATTGTCAAATTGCTGGAAAAATCAATAGCAAAAATATCTCAAGATGCCTTAAGAGAGTTAGAAAATCTTGCCTTAATAGATCATATTCATCAAGCACAACTTGCTTTAGCCAAAATATATCTTGCTACAGCCAAATCACCTACAGTAGATGTTTATAACAAAGCTGAAGAGTTATTAGAAATGTCAGCAAAACAAGGCAATATTGCAGCCATGTTTGAGCATGGCGTGATGCTTTATGAAATCGCGCACGGTAATCAAGAAAAAATGATTCAAGGAGCAAAATTAATCATACAAGCAGCAAAAGAAGATTTTCCACTTGCAATTAAATTTCTAAAAACATCATTGGCTTCTTGCAATATTGCTGAAATTCAACTAGAAATAGGTAGTTTTTATTATCATGGCTCACAGAATACTTTTATAACTAAAACAGGTTTTTTTTCATTAACTAAACATGACTCCAACAATAAAACTACCCAAAGTAAATCTAACGGTGAGGTAAAGTTCAACCCTCAACTTCAATAGCCAACGCAATTTGATTAGCACACGCTTCTAAAAGATGCATTTGCTCCGGCGTGAATAAACGTTCCGTCGGAGGTGAAATACTCAACACCCCCATGACGCCTTTTGATGTGAGCAATGGTACATAAAGTGACTTCGAAAAAGAAAGTGTTTCTGTCCCTAATCCCGCCACTTGCCCTAAATCATATACCCATTTGGCGACGCTTTGTTCTTTTGCATCAAGTGTTATTTGCTCTCCGCTGCTACTCGCTTTCACTACAAGCGCCTCTCCTTCTGGCAGCAGGGCTAATACATCGCTATCAAACACGACTGCAATATATTGCACACCGGTCTCAATCAGCTTATCCACACCGCGTGTACTGGCTAAGCGACGGCTTAATGTATGCAAGGTGGCCATCTGCCGTTCTGCTGAGCGAGCTAATTCTGCTTGATGGCGAGTTTGGATCGTAAAATAGCTAATAATCAGGGAGACAATAAACATCACGCCTAATGTAAAAAAATAACTGATGTTAGTAATAGCAAAACTATTGTACGGTGGAATAAAGAAAAAATCATAGACTAATACACTTAAGCAAGCCGCTAAGAGCGACGGCCCTGTTTGTGCAAATAACGCAACGAGAGTAATTCCCACTAAATACAACATCACAATATCAGGACTTTTAAAATATTCACTGAAAAGTAAATTAATCACTGTCGTTAATGCCACTACACCAATTGCCACACCATATACTGACCAATCTATCCCCGCAGACAAAAACGGCAAGGAATCCATTTTTTTTGTCAGCGGCTTAGCATCAGTTAATCCACCCGTTACCACATACACATCAATCTCACCACTATAACGCACCACTTCATCCGCTAAGTTCGCAAAAAATATACTCTGCCAGCGCGGACGAATTTTTTTCCAAACAACAATTTGTGTGATATTTTGTTCGTGCGCAAATTTAATGACTTCTTTGACGATATCAAATCCCGTTAAAACCCGTGTCTCTGCACCTAATTGCGCAGCTAAATGCAGATTTTGAATAGCACTATTACGATAAGCATGACGCCGCGGCGTATCAACGTAAACCGCCAACCATTCTGTTTGTAATTCCGCTGCTAAGCGCCGTCCCGTACGGATTAATTTTAATGATTCTGGCCCCGGTCCCACACAAACTAATATCTTTTCTTTGGTAGGCCAAATATATTTAATCCCTTGACCTTGACGATATAAAAGTACTTGCGCACTCACCCGCTCGGCGGTAACACGCAGCGCTAATTCTCGTAATGCCGCTAAATTACCTTTACGAAAATAATGATCTTTCGCTAATTCTGCCTGCGCAGGAAAATAGACTTTTCCCTCTTGTAATCGTTTCAGTAAGTCTTCTGGCGGTAAATCCACTAATTCAATGGTTTCTGCCAATTCAATCATGGAATCGGGTACCGTTTCTTTGATACGTGCGTGAATAATTTGCGCTGCTAGATCATTACGACTTTCAATATGCTGAACATTGAGCGTCGTGTAAACATCAATGCCGCGATCCAGTAATTCTTTAATATCTTGCCAACGTTTAGCATGACGTACACCAGGTGCATTCGTATGCGCCATTTCATCCATTAAAATTAAACCAGGGTTGCGTTTCAAAGCAGCATCAAGATCAAATTCTAATAATTGCCTGCCATGATAATCGATGGCTTTTCTCGGTAAAATTTCTAATTTACCTAATAATGCTTCAATTTCTTGGCGACCATGCGATTCCACCACACCCAGCACCACATCTAACCCTTGCGCACGTTTAGCAATGGCATCTTGTAACATGGTATAAGTTTTACCGACGCCAGGGGCCGCACCGAGATAAATTTTTAATTTACCGCGCTGTTCTTGCCGCTCTTCTTCTTGAACGCGGCGTAATAATCGCTCTGGATTAGGACGTTGCATGAGGGCTTCCTAGTGCAAGATTAAGTTGCAATACATTCACACGTGGTTCACCTAAGAAATAAAAAGAACGTTCTTTCAGGACACTTTGTACTAATACTCTCACCTCTGCTTCGGAGAGGTGACGTAATTTAGCGATTCGCGGTACTTGGTAAAAAGCCGCTTCTGGACTGATCTCTGAATCTAATCCACTCCCCGATGCGGTAACTAAATCAACAGGAACAAAATGTTGCGAATCCCATTTTTGAAAAGCAGCCACTCTTAATTTTATCGTTGATAAAAAATCTGGATTAGACGGGCCCATGTTGGAACCAGATGAAGCAGCTGCGTTATAAGGAAAAGGAATGGTCGCAGAAGGACGACCCCAAAAATAAGCAGGATCCGTAAAAGATTGGCCGATTAACACCGATCCAATCACCTTCCCATCGCGCTCAATGAGGCTTCCATTCGCTTTCCAGGGAAAAAGTAATTGGGCCACCCCTGTCACCATCAAGGGATAAATGATTCCTGTTAAAATCGTCAGTAATAATAATAAAATAAAAGCCGTTTTGATTTGTTTAATCATGCTAACCCTAATCCTATTAACATTAAATCAATCAATTTGATCCCAATAAATGGTACGATTAAGCCACCTAAGCCGTAAATCAGTACATTGCTTCGCAATAAACGTGCGGCAGAAACACGACGATATTTCACGCCATGTAAAGCTAATGGGATAAGAAAAATAATACTCAGGGCATTAAAAATGACTGCCGATAACACAGCACTTTGCGGTGTTTGCAATCCCATGATGTTTAAATCATTGAGCGCTGGATACGTCGTAGCAAAGGCAGCCGGTAAAATGGCAAAATATTTGGCGACATCATTGGCAATACTAAATGTAGTGAGCGCACCACGGGTCATTAATAATTGCTTACCAATTTCGACCACTTCGATGAGCTTGGTAGGGTTAGAATCTAAGTCCACTAAATTTCCGGCTTCTTTTGCAGCTTGCGTCCCCGTATTCATGGCAACCGCCACATCCGCCTGGGCAAGCGCTGGCGCATCATTTGTACCATCACCTGTCATCGCCACTAAATGGCCTTCTGCTTGTAAGCGACGAATGAGTGACAGTTTGTCTTCAGGTTTAGCATACGCGAGAAAATCATCGACGCCCGCTTCTGCTGCAATAGCAGCGGCTGTTAAAGGATTATCACCTGTCACCATGATGGTTTTGATGCCCATTTGACGCAATTCCGTAAAGCGTTCACGAATACCACCTTTGACGATATCTTTCAGGTGAATCACCCCCATGACACGATTGCCTTCGATCACTACCAATGGAGTGCCACCACAACGCGAAATTTGCTCGACATGTTTGCGAACAGATTCAGGAAATACGCCACCCATTTGTGTTAAATAAGCTTCGATGGCTTCAGCAGCTCCTTTACGAATTTGACGTCCCGGTAAATTAACCCCACTCATACGGGTTTGTGCGGTAAAAGGAATAAACGTCGCACCTAATTCCATAATTTCACGACCACGTAAGCCATATTTTTCTTTTGCTAAGACGACAATGCTGCGTCCTTCGGGTGTTTCATCTGCTAGCGAAGCTAATTGCGCTGCATCGGCTAAGACTTCGACATTGACGTCTTCAACAGGAATAAAGTCGGTGGCTTGCCGATTCCCTAAGGTGATAGTACCGGTTTTATCTAAAATTAAAGTATCAATATCACCCGCTGCTTCCACCGCACGCCCAGAGAGAGCAATAACATTCGCTTGAATCATTCTATCCATGCCGGCGATACCGATAGCTGATAATAAGCCGCCAATCGTCGTGGGGGCTAAACAGACAAAAAGAGCGACTAGTACCGTAATTGTCACCACACTGCCTGCTTTTGCAGCAGTGACACTGTAAATAGAAAAAGGTAAGAGAGAAGCACAGACTAATAAGAAAACAATGGTCAGTGCAGCAAGTAAAATAGTCAGAGCGATTTCATTCGGTGTTTTTTGACGTTTTGCCCCTTCGACTAACGCAATCATATGATCCAAAAATGTTTCACCTGGGTTAGAAGTGATACGGATGATCAACCAGTCAGACATCACTTGTGTTCCGCCTGTCACGGAACTGCGATCGCCACCGCTTTCGCGAATCACGGGGGCGCTTTCACCGGTGACAGCGCTTTCGTTAACCGTCGCCACGCCTTCGATCACTTCACCATCACTTGGGATAAAATCACCCGCTTCCACTAAGACAATATCGTTTTCACGCAAGTCATCTGATTGGACTAACGTTATTTTGGCCGTACGCGAAGCTTTGGCAAGTTTTTTAGCATGAATTTCGCGGCGTGATTTACGTAGCGCTTGCGCTTGGGCTTTGCCTCGCCCTTCTGCCATCGCTTCAGCAAAATTAGCGAAGAGTAAGGTAAACCATAACCATAATGTCACGCTTAAAATAAATCCTGCTGGCGCTTCACCCTCGCTCAATACGGCTTGTAAAAAAAGAGCTGTCGTCAGGATGGATCCGACATACACGGTAAACATCACTGGGTTACGAAGCTGATGATGGGGAGATAACTTGATGAAAGCTTCACGTATCGCCCCGTTGATAATAGGCATTTTAGTAACCATATTGCCTCCAAAGCATGAGTTGTTCCACAATTGGACCTAACGCCAGCGCAGGAAGAAAAGATAAAGCGCCTAAGACGAATGTGACAGCAATCAAGAGAATAATAAAAAGCGGTGTATGTGTTGCCAGCGTACCCGCATTGGTAGGAATCGTTTTTTTCTGCACCAAAGAACCCGCTATCGCTAAAGCGGGAATGGCAATCCAATAACGCCCAACCAACATTGCAAGGCCACCGAGTAAATTGTAAAAAGGGGTATTCGCATTGAGACCAGCAAAAGCACTGCCATTATTATTTCCCATCGAAGAAAAAGCATAGAGGATTTCAGTGAAACCATGTGCACCTGGGTTGGCAATCGAATTGGTTCCCCAGGATGTAACGACTGCTATAGCGGTAAAAAATAATACGGTAAGTGGCATGACTAAGACGGCAATGGATGCCATTTTCATTTCATAGGGTTCAATCTTTTTACCTAAATATTCGGGCGTTCTTCCTACCATTAAGCCTGCGACAAATACCGTGATGATGACTAGCATCAGCATCCCATACAAACCGGAACCGACACCACCAAAAACAACCTCTCCTAAATGTAATAGCCACAGGGGCATAAGACCGCCTAGTGGGGTGAAAGAGTCTAGCATGGCATTCACAGAGCCATTAGAGGTAGCTGCTGTCGCTGCTGCCCAGAAGGCAGAATTAACGATACCAAAGCGAGTTTCTTTACCTTCCATATTACCCGCTAGCTCGACCCCTAATTGATGGAAAGCAGGATTACCCTGTTGTTCCATCATGATCGCTGCCCCCATGAAGGGAATGAACATAATAAGCATCGCTACCAACAGCGCCCATCCTTGGCGTTTGTCATGAACCATCATCCCATAGGTATAACAAAGAGCAGCAGGAATCAGGAGAATAGCCAGTGTTTCAAGAAAATTGCTGATCGGTGTAGGGTTTTCATAAGGATGAGCTGAATTAGTATTAAAAAAGCCGCCACCGTTTGTCCCTAATTGCTTGATCGCCACTTGCGATGCCACAGGCCCCATGGGAATAACTTGTTCAGTGACCGTCGTAGAGGGTTGAATGACATGCACTGTTTCATACGATTTGAAATTTTGAATGACACCTTGTGACGATAGTGCCACGGCAAATAAGAAAGAAAGTGGCAGCAAAATATAAAGTGTGCCTCGTACCATATCCACCCAAAAATTACCTAAAGCAGTCGTTTCATGCCGAGCGATACCACGGATTAAAGCGATGAGTAACGATATCCCGGTTGCGGCAGAGAGGAAATTTTGGACCGTCAATGCCGTCATTTGCGTCAGGTAACTGAGTGTGCTTTCTCCACCATAAGCTTGCCAATTGGTATTGGTGATAAAACTCGCTGCCGTATTAAAAGCAAGATAAGGTGAGACAGCCGTGAATGTTTGTGGATTCAATGGGAGTATGCCTTGTAACCGTTGGATCACATACACAGCTAATAAACCAAATAAATTAAAAAACAACATTGCCGATAAATATTGTTTCCAATCCATTTCTTCTTCGGGTGAGATATAACAGCAACGATAAATGAAACGCTCAAGAGGTTTTAGCAACCGATCAGGACGGCATGGTAATCTTTCATACACACACGCCATATACCAGCCTAACGGTTTCACTAACAGTAAAATAACGATGAGATAGGCTAACGCTTGAAACAATCCACTTTCTATCATGTAGGAATCCTTTCCATCTACAGACGACTTAGAAAAGCTCTGGTTTAAATAATACTACCAATAAGTAAATGAATAAACCTAATGTAATCAAGCCGCAAACTAAATAAAGCTCCATTATTCACTCCGTGATAAAGTATCAAAAAATTGAATTAATACAAAGCTTAAGAGAAAAAAAATAAAAGTAACACTCAAGGATAGAAGATCTGCCATGATCCATGATTCCTACAACTAAGTGATAACGATAAAATATATTATAATAATTAGATAGAAGAAGAAATCCGAGGAGATGGCTGAAATGAGAATTTTTCCTGCTGTTCGTTATATTATTTCCTTCTTGCTTGCCGCTAGCGCATTGAGCATGACGCCAGCCACTCTGGCTGACCCCCCGAATTCAAGTGATAATGGAATGGATAGTTTGGAATTACTGCAAAAATATGGTGCGTCTTATACCCCTGAACAAGTAGAACAAGCTCGTGCGGCGGTAGAGCAAATACAAGCCCAACAGAAAGCGTTACAACAGGAAATGCAAAAAACGCTGCAAGAAGTGGCGAAAAGCATGCAGCAGCAAGGCATTGATTTTGCCTTGCCACCACCGGATCAAAAATAATTATGTTTCCATTTTGAATGCAGCGAGTAAAGCATTGCCGAAGGTGCCTTTTTTCTCCGCTGAAGCTTTTTTCTCCGTTAAACGCATACTAAGTTGAATACGTTTACGCGGTACATCGACTCCCACTACTTTCACTTTAACAATGTCCCCCACTTTCACTACTTCATGCGGATCTTTGATAAAGTGATTAGCCAACATGGAAATATGCACTAACCCATCTTGATGCACACCAATATCGACAAAGGCACCAAAATTAGCCACATTGGTGATGACGCCTTCTAATATCATGTCAACGCGTAAATCTTCTAATGTTTCAATCCCTTCTTTGAACGCGGCTGTTTTAAATTCTGGACGCGGATCACGACCTGGCTTGTCGAGTTCGCTGAGAATATCAACGACAGTCGGCAGACCAAAACGTTCATCGGTATAATCCGCTGCTTTTAAGCTTTTTAACAAACGCGTATTGCCAACAATTTCTTTCATCACTTTTTGCTGTTGAGATAAAATTCGCTCCACCACCGGGTACGCTTCGGGATGCACCGCAGAAGCATCGAGCGGATTATCGCCATTCACAATGCGTAAGAAGCCAGCCGCTTGCTCAAAGGCTTTTTCTCCCAGACGAGGCACTTTTTTAAGCTGTTGGCGATTTTTAAAAGCGCCATGAGCATCACGGTAAGCCACCAGGTTATTTGCAATGGTTTCGTTTAAACCCGCAATGCACATTAATAAAGGCGCTGAGGCGGTATTCACGTCAACTCCTACTGCATTAACACAATCTTCCATCACCGCTCGTAAGGTACGCGAGAGTTTGACTTGGTTCACATCGTGTTGATATTGCCCTACACCGATGGATTTTGGTTCAATTTTCACTAACTCTGCCAAGGGATCTTGTAAACGGCGGGCGATGGAAACAGCACCACGATATGAGACGTCTAATTCAGGAAATTCTTTTGCTGCCAACTCTGAAGCCGAATAAACAGAAGCTCCTGCCTCAGAGACAACAATTGGCGTTAATTTTAATTCGGGATGATGTTTTTTTAATTCCAATACTAATTTATCTGTCTCCCGTGAAGCAGTGCCATTACCAATACTGACTAATTGGACATGGAAATGAGCGCATAATTTAACGAGGGTAGTGATCGATTCATTCCATTCATGACGCGGTGCATGGGGATAAATGACAGTGTGAGTAAGCAATTTACCTGTTTCATCGACAACCACTACTTTCACGCCTGTTCGCAACCCTGGGTCCAGCCCTAACGTAACACGCGATCCAGCAGGAGCAGCCATTAATAAATGTCGCAAGTTATTTGCAAATACCTGAATCGCTTCTTCTTCGGCTGATTCACGCAAACGCATCATCAATTCGGTTTCAAATTTTGAAAATAGGCGAATTTGCCACGCCCATCTTGCTGATTCGAGCAACCAGACATCAGCAGGACGCTTTTGATCTTGAATATGAAAACGCTGAAGAATTTGTTGCAGGCAATGATGTGATTTATCTTCTTCTAAGACGAGCGTTAAACTAATCACGTCTTCACGCTGTCCACGAAATAGCGCTAATGCTCGATGCGACGGAATTTTTTTAATCGGCTCTTGGTAAGCAAAATAATCTTTAAATTTATCCCCTGTTGCTTCTTTTCCTTTGATAACTTCACTTTTGAGAATCCCATGTTCCCAGACCTCATCTCGCAATTCGCCTAATAGTCCTGCGTCTTCAGAAAATAATTCCATTAATATATAGCGTGCTCCTTCTAAGGCTTCAGCAATAGAGGAAATATTTTTTTCTGGATGAATAAACTGAGCTGCCAGTTGCTCGGGGACAAGGGTAGGATCATGCCATAATTGCATTGCAAGCGGTTCCAAACCTGCTTCTTTTGCTATCTGCGCTTTGGTACGGCGTTTAGGTTTATAAGGTAAATAGAGATCTTCTAAAGTAGATTTATCTCTGACAGTTAAAATAGCTTGCTCTAATTCAGGCGTTAATTTATTTTGTTCAGTGATACTTTTCAAAATGGTTTGCCGCCGGTCTTCTAACTCACGCAAATAATGCAGGCGCTCTTCTAAGAGGCGTAATTGTGTATCACTCAAACTACCTGTAGCTTCTTTACGGTAACGGGAAATAAAGGGGACAGTCGCCCCCCCATCTAATAACTCGATAGCCGCGGTGACTTGGTGAAGCGAAATAGCTAATTCAGTGGCAATAATTTGGCTGATACTCATTATTATTCTCTCGAGGACAAACACAGCTGGGGTATGTTAGCGGATTTCTTAGTAATGTCAAACCATATACAAAGATGATATTTTTTGATTAGAATGCTTGCTTGGCATAGACAACCAAAGGGATAAGGATAGCCATGATCAATCGACAAGCGCTCAAGCGCCCGCGCGAAAATCATCTTGGTGAATCTCGTATTGAAGTATTTTCGGATAAAGAGCTTGGCAAAGGAGCTGATGGGATTATTCAAAGATTAGACACTTATTCTTTAGAAGAAAATGGAACCTGCTTACCCATCAAAAAGCCACCTGAAAAAAGCCGTGTGGTCAAAATTTATCACAAATTCGATAAAGAAAAAATTAATCGTGAGCATAAGTTAACTCCATCGGAAAGGCGCGCGAAAAAACCGATTGATAACTATATGGTCATGGGCATTCTTCCTCCTTCTGGTTGCTTATTATCAACATACCTTAAAGAACGCCATCCCACGCAAAAAGAGCAACTTAAATTAGCCATTAATTTATTACGTGAGGTAATAAAAATTCACGATCAAAATATTAACCACCGTGATATTAAACCAGATAATATATGGGTTGTTCCAGATTCGCTGCGTGTGATTATTTTTGATTTCAGTTTAAGCAAGAGACTCACTGATCTTCCCGAACAAGGCCGATGCATTGGAACGCCGCTGTATATGCCATGGGAACAGCTTTATAGTGAACAAACGGATGAAAAATCGGATGGATTCGCGGCGGGACTGGTGATCGGTGAAATATGCAAATTATTGAGTACTCGACAAGTCTATATCGGTCCTCACACATCTTTTGAAGTTTTTCAAGAATATATAAGTAAAGTAGAAAACATTCTTTATATTTCAAACCAATATTCTAATTGGACAGATTTTCAAGAAAAAATGGCGACAGTAGCCAATAAACTAACAGCCCGTGAGCAAAAGGATCGTTATACTCCTACTGAAGCATTAGATGCTTTATATGCTATTCAATTAACAGAAAGTAATAACAGCGCAATAGCAGTAAGGAAACAATTAGATAAAATTGAAACGAAAACACATACGTTGCAGAAAATCTCTCCTGAAAATCAGATAAAACAACTTCTGATAGAATCACTACAAGAAATTAAGACACCTATCGCCTTAAAAGAATATGTGGATATCATGGAGATAGAAGCATTTTCTCCTATAAAAGACAAAAAAGAAGCTATGATCCTTTTAATTAAACAGACACTAATAACGTGGGATGAAAATAAAGAAATATTATTCAACTTGACTGAACAACTTACAAAAATACCTTTTAACCCTGCCCTAAAAAAAATTAACGCCACTTTAAGTTCCTTATTTCGCAAATATCTAAAATATAATGTGAGCTTAGATAAAATGATCGCTTTAAATAAGCGCTTATCGGAAGAAATACCACGCCTGCAACGGGAAATAGAGTCTTTTCTATGTAAGAAAAAAATAAAATTGAGCTCTCTTGGAACGAGTTTTTTTAAAAAAGAAAAACCTAAACCCAAGCATCCTGTTGATTATATTGATGTAAGAGACTTAACGTTTCTCAACTCGCCACAAGGAAGATTCAAATGAAGCAAGCATGGATAAACTCACGTATCGCGGTATTAATGGGCTGCTTTATTGCCCTATTCTACCCTCTCATTACTCAAGCAGCAGGTAATAGCATTGTGACCGTTGATGTGGGTGGAGTGGGTCAATACACCTCCATCGCGCTGGATGCGCAAGGTAATCCGGTGGTGAGTTATTATGATGCGGCTAAAACAACTTTAAAAGTGGTGCATTGTTTTGAAAAAAATTGCGCGCTTTTTAATGCCATCACCAAACCTGATCCTGCTGGTCAAGCGGGTAAATATACTTCGCTTATGCTCGATAGTAATGGTAATCCGGTCGTGAGTTATTATGATCAAACTAATTCTAATCTAAAAGTGATACATTGTGGAAATTCATCGTGCTTATCGGGTAACACGATGACATCACCCGATATCATTGGCAATGTCGGGCAATACACCTCCCTCACTTTAGATAGCAAAGGTTGGCCTGTCGTCAGCTATTATGATGTGACGAAAGGTGTGCTCAAAATGCTACATTGTGGCAATGCCGCCTGCACGAGCGGTAATAATATCGCTACGCCTGATATCATGAGTAGCAATGGGGTACAAAGTTCCATTAAGCTCAATGCACTTGGCAATCCGGTTATCGCGTATTTTGATTTCACCCAGTCAGCATTAAAAATTCTCCGCTGTGGGAATGCGCAATGTACCGCTGGCAATAGCATCACGACGCCGGATTCAGGTGGTGATGTAGGTCGTTATCCATCGCTCGCGTTTGATAGTAACGGTAATCCTGTTGTCAGTTATCTCGATTTAACGAATGGTAAACTTAAAATTCTGCATTGCGGTAATGCAACATGCAGCAGTGGCAATACCATTGTCACGCCGGATATGAGCCAAACGGTTGGCTATTATTCTTCACTACGGTTAGATGCCGCGGGTAACCCAGTCGTGAGTTATTATGATTCCGCTAACGGCGATCTCAAAGTGTTACATTGTGGCAATGCTACTTGCTCGACAGGAAATACGATCACTGTACCGGACACCGTTGGCACGGTCGGTCAATATACTTCATTAATATTGGATGCGATGGGTAATCCGGTGGTGAGTTATTACGATGCCAGCAAAGGTGCACTCAAAGTTTTACATTGCGCCACGCCAACCTGTAGTCTCAATACGACTGTCGTGTCAGATGGATCGAACCATGTTGGTCAATATAGTTCATTAAAATTAGATGCGAATGGCAATCCAGTGGTGAGTTATTGGGATGAAGCAAATGGTGATCTAAAACTTTTGCATTGCGGGAATGCAAGCTGCACCAGCGGCAATAGCATTAAGAGCCCAGATACAACAGGCAATACTGGATGGGATACGTCACTTGCACTTGATACAAATGGTAACCCTGTTGTGAGTTATTATGATTTTACCGCTAGTAAAATGACATTGATGCATTGTACTGACCCGACTTGCAGCGGCGCTAAATCGATCACCAAACCAGACGTACTGTCAAAACGTCATACTTCATTAGCGCTGGATGCAACCGGTCATCCGGTGATTGCTAGTGCTGGGCAAGCTGATCAAGGTTTACGTATTGTCCATTGTGGGGATGCGAATTGTAGTGCTAATAATACGACGACTTCACCTGATTTTCCGGCATTTCCGTTTCAATCGGATATACGCGGTGTTTCACTCGCACTGGATGCAAATGGCAATCCGGTGGTCAGTTATTATCGTGCGGATCAGCAGCAATTAAAGATACTGCATTGCACGGATCCTGCTTGCGCAGCACAGAATAATTCGATTGCCACACCGGATCCTAATGCCAAAGCACCCAGTCATCGCTCCACTTCGTTGACATTGGATGCCAGTGGTAATCCAGTGGTGGCTTATCATGATAGTGCCAATAATGTTTTAAAAATTCTGCACTGTGGTAATCCCAATTGCACAGCGGGTAATACGATTATGTCTCCTGTCGTTAATGCAGGCATCGAGCTTGATCCGTCCATCAAACTCGATGCCAATGGTAATCCTGTGGTGAGTTATGCAGCCAATACGGGATTACAAATTCTCCATTGCGGCAATGCCACCTGCTCGGCGGGAAATACGATTGCAGCAGCGGATTCGGCTGGCAATACAGGATGGGATTCTTCGTTGGCGCTGGATGCGAGCGGTAATCCGGTCGTGAGTTACTATAATGCGACGGGCATGAACCTACGAGTTTTACATTGCGGGACATCCACTTGCCAATAAAACTTACTATTTTTTGATTGCTAACCTTCATAACTCCATTTATTATGTCTCCCGCCATTAAAAGGAGAGATCGTAGAGGACATCATGTTAAGACAAGAACAACACTTCATGCCAGAGTTAAATCCTGAACGTATAAAAGAATTATTAGAAAAATCCTATCCAAAAATTGAATCTGCTGCAGGGAAAGATATTGTAGTATGCCTCGGTCTTACCGGTTCAGGAAAAAGTACAGCCATTGCTTACATGCTTGGTGCTCCACTGGAGAAAGAGGAAGGAATACAAGGATACAACATCGTTTTAAAAGATCACCCAGACTACCCTAAAATTGGAACTAGCTCTACTTCAGAAACATTTTTTCCACAAACTTATGTCAATAAACTTTCTCATTTTACTTTCTGTGATTGTCCCGGATTTAAAGATAATCGTTCTCCAGAAGAGCAATTAATGGTTAACATTAATTCACGCCTCCCTCCTCGGCTAGCAAGAACGACAAAAATAATGGTAACGATTGATATCAACTCTTTACTCACTACCCGCGCCGATAGCCTACGTAATCTTTGCGAAATTTTGGGGCAATTTATTAAAGACTCTGCCAAAATAAAAAAATCGATTTTTTTTGTGGTTACAAAAGCAGAAAAAGTTAATGAAGATAAATTTTTTGACCAAATAGAAGAAATCATTAAGAGAGACACTGAAAC
>SCTP01000291.1 GCA_004322325.1 Gammaproteobacteria bacterium
CTGATAAAATTTCTATTATTTTTTTTCGCCAATATAAATCCGGGCATCGACAAATCAATCGTAATAAGGGCTCGTCCAATGAATTGTTTTTTTGTAATAACTTTAAAATAGGCGTTCTTTCGAGAAAAAAAATAGGTTCTTTATTTAAAAATAAAGCCAGTGTTTCTCTCGTTAAAATGAAAATGTCGGCTAATTCCACTAGATCAATTAAGTTTGTCTCTTGGCATAATGAACGAAATAGTTCATGAGTAAGAGTAACTTTTTTGGCCTTTAATAAAGTAAGAAAAGAACCTAAATAAGATAAATATTGGCAATTCATCAATGAGGCTAAATCAGCCTCGCTTAACGGCATGACGGTGTTTAATTCTTGTAGAATGGGTAAAAGAGAGGCAATTTCTTTTTCATTTTTGGTTAGCCAATGAAGTGTCTGAGGAAAAATCGCTTTTTCTTTCAATAATACAAAATCATTTTCTATCGCTTGATGAAAATATTGCGTATCAGATAGATTAAAGCAATGGATAATGTTTTCCCGTAACTTCTCTAATTCCATTTAATTGACGCCTTCTGCATGTGGCCTGTTGCGTATGACGCGTATCACGTCTTTACGCATGCGTATTTTCCTTAAGATACGTGCCAAATGCGAGCGATTTCGCACCGAAATGGTAATGTCGACATGGAAATGATGTCTGTCACTCTCTTGCGCTCGGATATTTTCAATATTAGATTCTCCCTCCGAAATCGCCAAAGCAAGAGAAGCGAGGCTACCACGCCGGTTGACTAAATCAACTTTTAATTCTACTGGGAAATCACCTTCAATTTGCTCTTCCCATAGTAAAGGTACATATTTATCAGGTTGATGATGATATTTTTCCACATGCGGACAATGTAGCATGTGAACTTCTACGCCAAACCCTACACGAATCAACCCAGCAATATGATCACCCGGAATTGGTCGACAACATTTGGCAAAACGGATGACTAATCCTTCCGTACCTTTAATCATTAAAGGATGGGCACCGTCTGTTTCGATTTCTTCTTTTTTAATACTTTCGCCTAAGGCTTTAGCAATTTGTTTAGCGACTAATAACGCTGGGCGATTACCGATGCCCACCTCTTCGAATAAATGAGCGGTTGATTCTAAGTGTGATGCACTCACAATCGACTGTAAGCTACTTTCCGTTATTTGGTCGAACGGCAATTTATACGCATGCAAGGCTTTTTCAATTAAACGCTTTCCTAGTTCAATTGATTCTTCCCGCTGCTGCTTCTTCAAATAATGCTTAATTTTACTGCGCGCCTTCCCTGTTACTACAAAATTCAACCAGGCAGGATTGGGTCTTGCGCCGGGTGCAGTGATAATTTCTACTTGTTGGCCACTGGTGAGCGCTGTACTCAAAGGCGATAAGCGTTTATCTAACCGAGAAGCCACACACGTGTTGCCAATATCCGAGTGAATCGCATAAGCAAAATCAACGGGTGTTGCACCAGCAGGTAATTCGATAATTTGTCCTTTCGGCGTAAACACATACACTTCATCCGGAAATAGATCAATCTTCACATTTTCAATAAATTCGAGAGAATTTCTCGAACTCTTATCGATTTCCAAAATCCCTTGCAACCATTCACGTGCACGCGATTGCGCTTGATGAAACACCTTTTTTTCTGATTTATACAGCCAATGCGCCGCGATCCCATTCTCTGCCATTTTATGCATTTCTTCGGTACGAATTTGAATTTCAATTGGGACACCATAAGGCCCAAAAAGTGTGGTATGCAGTGATTGATAACCATTCGCTTTCGGAATCGCGATATAGTCTTTAAAGCGTTGTGCAATCGGCTTGTAAAGATTATGCAATACCCCTAAAACGCGATAACACGTATCTACTTTATCGACAATAATACGAAATCCATATACATCCATAATTTCTGAAAAAGATAAATGCTTTTCATGCATTTTTTTATAAATACTGTAAAGATGTTTTTCTCGACTGGATAATGTTGCGGAAGGAATGTGCGTTTTTTTAAGACCCTCGAGAATGTGTTGATTAATCATTTCCATGATTTCTTGGCGATTACCCAAGGCTTTATCGACGGCCGCTTTTAATACTTTATAACGCATGGGATAAAGTGACGCAAAGCCTAAATCTTCTAATTCAATCCGAAACATATGCATACCCAAACGATTCGCAATGGGAGCAAAAATCTCCAACGTCACCTGCGAAATCCGGCGCCGTTTTTCAAGCGGTAAGCCATACAGGGTACGCATGTTATGTAAGCGGTCGGCTAATTTAATGAGGATAATGCGAATATCACTCGCCATCGCCATGATCATCTTACGGAAATTTTCCGCTTGGGCTTGGGCGTAATTCTCAAAATGCACTTGGGTTAATTTCGTTACCCCATCCACCAGGTCTGCTACCTCTTGACCAAAGTGCAACACAATTTCGGCTGGTTCTACCGGTGTATCTTCCACCACATCGTGCAAGACCGCTGCCATAATAGTCGGTGGATCCATGCGCATTTGTGCCAAAATATGCGCCACCGCCAGCGGATGTGTGATATAAGGTTCTCCCGTGTAACGCGTTTGGCTACCATGGGCTTTTTTAGCAAATAAATAAGCCTTCTCGATATCAGCCACTTGATCGTGACTAATGTATTGATTTATTTCATTCCGTAATGGTTCGAATTCATTTTCAGCCACAATCACCCCAATCACACCTGATTAATAAATAATATTCCTTCCTAATTATGACCGTCTGGCAAGGAATTGGCCACCTTTAAGTAAATGAAATTGATCTTTCTCTGCTACTCCGTTAACATCCTTCTGATTAGGCGGAGTAGATTGTTATGCAGACAGGAAAGCGCGTTGCATTCTTCATCGGCGAGGTGAGCATTGCCATCCTTTGCATCGGTTATTTTACCCGTTTTTATCTCACTAATATTTTACCGGATAAGCAAGTTGATACTTTTCAACCCACCGAATGTTTCCTTGAAAGCAAAAGATTAAATACGCGATATCCTGCTTTTCATCGTTATCGCGCGGATTTTTTAATCAGTTACAATGTCAATGGCGTGCAATATACGCGTTGGGTGTCGGGTAACGGCTTAGATCGCACGTTTACACGCGATAAAAATGCGCAAGAAGTGTTGTTGTCACAATTTAATATCGGCAGCACGTATCCTTGTCACTATAAACCTCAAGATCCGCAAGTAGCTGTATTAGTGAAGCGGCATGATTGGATTATCCTTTAAATATGAAACATCAGATTCAAACAGAAGCAGCACCACGCGCCATTGGTCCTTATTCCCAAGCGATTAAAATAGGTAATACGGTTTATTTTTCCGGACAAATTCCGCTGCATCCAGAGACCATGGCATTGGTATCCGATGATTTTGCCGCGCAAGCAGAGCAAGTGTTTAATAATTTGGAAGCGGTGAGTAAGGCAGCAGGGGGAGGGTTAGAGGCCATCGTCAAGTTAACTATTTATCTGACGGATATGGCCAGCTTTCCTGTGGTGAATACCACCATGACACGATTTTTTCAGCCACCTTATCCGGCTCGTACCACCGTGCAAGTTTCTGCGCTGCCTAAAGCAGCGCAGATTGAGATTGATGCTGTGATGGTAATAGGGTGAAGGTTATTTTTTCGTTACCCAATTTTCTTCGTTCATCGCATACATGGTACGCAGAATTTTCAAGGCTTCAAATAATTGAAAATCATCGCCTGCCATGACGATATCGATCTGTTCCAGGCCGCTTTTATTATTATCATTACTATCCATTCCACTTGATGTGCCTTTCAGATGATTTTTCAGTTGATATTCTTTGATCGGTTCAATCATGGCTAAATCTTCATCTGATTTGTTTTTAACCACCTTCAAATCTTCAACGCGCACATCCGGAATAATCCCGATATTTTGAATCACTCGGCCTGATGGCGTATGGTAAAGCGCGGTCGTCAGTTTGAGTGCGTGGGTTTTATCGAGAGGAATGACAGTTTGTACCGAACCTTTACCAAAACTGGTCGTACCGACAATGAGTGCGCGACGATAATCTTGTAATGCACCTGCTACAATTTCTGACGCAGAGGCAGAACCGCTATTAATCAATACCACGATGGGTGCGCCGCCCATAATATCGGCCCCTGTTGCTTTGGCAGCATATTGTGATTCTGGCAAGCGGCCTTCCGTATAAACAATGCGGTCACCGAATTTATTCTCTAATTTTTTACTATCTAAGAAAGTATTCACGACTTGCACGGCGGATTCTAATAAGCCACCGGGATTATTACGCAAGTCCAAAATAATTCCCTTCAAATTGCCACCGTTCTGATTTTTTAAGGCAAGAATAGCATCACGCATTAATTTTGCTGTGGGTTCTTGAAATTGAGTGATGCGAATATAGCCAAAGTTACCATCTAACATTTTACTTTTTACACTAGCAATGCGGATGGTTTGACGTATGAGCTTGAAGCTGAGTGGTAATTTTTCTCCTTTGCGTAAGATGGTCATGGTGAGGGGTGAGCCCGGTTTACCGCGCATTTTATCAACAGCTTCTTGCAAAGACATTTCACTGACCAGCTTGCCATCGAGTGCGACGATATAATCACCTGCTTTAATACCTGCCTTCGCCGCAGGCGTATCATCAATCGGGGTGACGATTTTCAGAATCCCATATTCCGGCATGATTTCAATGCCTACGCCGCCAAATTCGCCGCTGGTCGTCATCAGCAGCGTTTTATAAGCTTCTTTATCCAAATATTCTGAATGCGGATCTAAACCGTTCACCATGCCGCGAATAGCATCATCTAATAACGTTTTATCGCCGACGGGTTGAACGTAAAAATCTTTAATTAAAACAATAGAATTAGTGAAACGACTGATGTCTTCATCATTCGCCCCTTGCGTATTAGTCGTTTGGGCAAAAGAGGGTGGATTGAAGGTAAGAATGAGAAGAGAAGTAAAGATAGCCAAGATCAAGGGTCGCATAGTCATCTTGAAGTATCCTGAGGGTTGATTACCTTTAGTATAGCACCCCGAGGTTTTTTTATACTAATTTGACAAGTGGCTTACC
>SCTP01000292.1 GCA_004322325.1 Gammaproteobacteria bacterium
TTTTCGAAAAAAAATACTAATTGCTCTGTCGATGAGAGTATGGCGCGTATCGCTGACGTGGTGGCGAGAGCGAAGTCGCATCAGCTAGGTATTCGAGCTTATCTATCTTGTGTGTTGGGATGTCCTTATGAAGGTGAAATGGCACCAGAGAAAGTGGCTCGTTTAGCCGAGAAACTGTTTAAAATGGGCTGCGATGAGATTTCATTAGGCGATACGATTGGTGTGGGAACGCCGGTTAAAACGGAGCGATTAATTCAGACAGTGTCATCGTCTGTTCCAGTTGATCATCTCGCTGTTCATTTTCATGATACGTATGGCCAAGCCTTAGCAAATATTTATGTATCGTTGCAACAAGGCATTAGCAAAATAGACAGTTCCATTGCCGGACTAGGCGGGTGTCCGTATGCACGCGGTGCAACAGGTAATATTGCGACAGAAGAGGTGGTTTACTTGTTACACGGGATGGGTATTGAAACAGGTATTCATTTACCCTCATTGATTGCAGTGGGCCAATTTATTTCGCAACAACTGAATCGTCCACCGCATTCGAAAGTCAATGTCGCTATGTCAGTTATGGGATCAAAATAAAATGGAAAAATATAGTAATCGCTATGAAGCAGGACGAATGTTGGCACAGTCGCTAAAAAAATATAGCCATCGATCTGACGTGATGGTGTTAGCGTTACCGCGTGGTGGTGTACCGGTGGCACATGAAATTGCGAAAGCATTGGATGTGCCACTCGATATTTTTATTGTGAGAAAACTGGGTGTACCTGGCCATGAGGAATTAGCTATGGGAGCGATTGCGGGAGGAGGGATAGCGGTTTTTAATGAAGATCTGATGCAAGAGTTAACGATTACAAAAACAGCGATTGATCGTGTGATTCAAGCAGAGCAGCAAGAATTGAAACGTCGTGAAATAGCTTATCGTGGTAACAAGCCTTTTCCAACTTTGAAAGATAAAATCATTATTTTAGTGGATGATGGGATTGCGACGGGTGCCACGATGCGTGCGGCGATTCAGGCGTTAGATCAGCAGCAACCCACAAGTATTGTGGTGGCCGTGCCCGTTGCTGAGAAGCGAATAGCGGAAGAGTTAGAAAAGCGGGTGGGTGAAGTGGTATGCCCGCTGAAACCGGATCAGCTCTATGCAGTTGGCCAATGGTATGATGACTTTTCTCAAACGACAGATAAAGAAGTACGTGAGTTGCTCGCTTGACTCGTCGGTACTACATCAGCATTATTAATCGAGCTACCATAAAATGACTGATTTTCTTCGGTTAAAAGTGGTTGCTCCACGCCTGCTTCAAGATCAGGTTCTGGCGGATGCTCTTTAAGCCATGCCCCCAGAAGTCCCTGATAATTTTGTCGAGCAGAAAATGCAAATACTTGAATTGGCTTGAAAACACTACAGGTGACGCTGAAGGCAATACTGGCTTGAGAATAAGGATTTAATCCTAATGACTTAAAAGTATTAGCGATAGAAATAAAAGTGTAAGCGGGGTAATTAACAAGAGCATTGAAACCACCAAAAAAATAAGAAGCACCTTTGTAAACCTGGCACCCTTTTGGCACCTTCGGATTGCTATTATCTTCTTCTTGCCCAATTGAATCATAAACCGCAGCAGCTTCTGTAAAAATATTAACAAAAAATGCAGAGAAAGCAGAGGCGCTCGAGAGAGTCGTGATAGGTGTTGTTCCTAGCACGATATAAGGTAAATTCTTGAGAGAACTTTCAGTGGAAAAATAAGCGATAAAAGGCGTGCTTAAGGTTGGTAGGGAAAGAACAGTTGCTTTTGCGAGTTTTGCATCAAAATGGATTTCGCCATTCTGAAGAGCATGCGCAAATCTTCTAACATTCAATTCTACTCGAGGATTCCGCTGCCACCATTGAAATATAAAATTGCACATCGTCGCTGCAAGCGCATAACTCAGGGCAGAGTTTGTTCTCCACTCTTCATCCGAATTGTCTGATCCGACGATCATGTCTTGGATGTTTGAGGCAAAAACATACGCACCGAGGATATTGGCGACGGCACTCAGCGTAAAAGAAGTGGGTCCTAATGATCTTAGACCTTCATAAAGAACACGAGTTGATAACCGTAATTGGCTAGCAGGTGAGGCGGTATCAGAAAGTGGAGTGTTGTTGTTGGCACGACTGTAGATATAAGGAGCATTGTTAACAATCGCGTCAGCTCCGCTGATAGCGGTTGCTAGATCACAAGTAGGCAGCTCTAGTGGATGGCCGCTTATGCCAAAATATTCGAAAGTCTTCTGCGTTCCAAAGAAAGTATTTCCCATTTGAGTCGTGATTCGAAAGATACTTAGTACAGTAGGAACAACCGCTGTCTTAACGGCAGATACAATTTTCTTATACATTGGCTCTTCTCGTTTGCGTGTTTTGTAATAATATGCACGAAATCTTACCAGAATGCTTTTTATTATACAAATCCCACTTTATTTCCCTTTTAATTCACTATGATGCCGACCATAAGAGAAATAAATGACAATCCCGATGAGCGTCCAAATGATGAAACGCCACCACGTGATAAGCGGAAGATTGATCATTAAATAAACACAAAAAACAACTCCCAGAAAGGGCAGAGCAGGATAAAAAGGCAGCTTAAAAGGACGCGGCAGATCAGGATGAGTCATACGTAAGATAATTACACCACCTGAAACAAAGACAAAAGCTGCTAACGTTCCAATATTAACTAATTCGGCAGCACGATTGATGGGTGCAAGCCCTGCAATCAGTGCAATGATGACGCCGGTGCTCACAATCGTTCGTATCGGCGTTCGTGTGGAGGGATGAATGGTGGCAATGGTTATAGGAAGTAAGCCATCGCGAGACATGGCGAGACAGATGCGTGTTAATCCGTAATACATCACCAGCATGACGGTGGTAAGACCCGCGATCGCACCGACTGCAATGAGGCCCGCCATCCCTCGATAACCTAATTGGAGTAAGGCGTCAGCCACTGGCGAGGGAACGTTGAGCGTGGTGTACGGCACAATACTGGTGAGTAAAGCGGAGACTAAAATATAAACGAGCGTACAGATAATTAAAGAAGAAATAATTCCAATCGGAATAGAACGTTGCGGATGAAGCGCTTCTTCAACAGCTGTCGAGAGTGCATCAAAACCAATGTAAGCGAAAAAGACCAGCGCAGCACCTTGCATAATCCCATTCCACCCGAAAGGCACGAAAGGATGCCAATACTGAAAATTCACTTGAGGAATAGCCGCTACAATAAAAATGCCAATCGTGGCTAATTTGACCATGACAATGACCGCATTAAAACGAGCGCTTTGTTTGACACCCATACATAAAATAATAGCGAGGAAGGCGATGATTAAAATCGCCGGTAAATTAAATAAGCCACCTTCGAAAGGGGAGGCAACAAGAGCAGGAGGCAAAGGACAATGTAAGGCAATCAATAAGTTGTTGACATAACCAGACCAACCAATCGCGACAGTCGAAACAGCAACGGTATATTCCAGCAGCAAATTCCAGCCCATCAACCAGGCGACAAATTCCCCAAATCCCGCATAAGCATAACTATATGCACTACCTGTTCCGCCAATACTGGCGGCTAATTCTGCATAAGCTAGTGCAGCAAACATCGAAGCGAGACCAGCAATCATGTAAGAAATAACGATAGCAGGTCCAGCTTTGGTCGCCGCTGCAATACCGGTTAACACAAAAACGCCGGCCCCAATAATAGCGCCAATACCCATCAACGTAAGATCCACTGCATTTAAGGAACGGTGCAAAGAAGAATCTTGATGGATATGGCCAATAGCTTTTTTTCTCAATAAGCTGCGTAACATGAGGCTCTCCCTGAGGTGTGCTTTTATCATAGGTTAAATAAGCGTTTAATCCAACCTAGTTTTTTATCACTTAACGGCGGGTATTCTAATTTAAACTCGATCGCCAGGCTTTTTTTATAGAGACTTTTACGATGTGAAAAGGTTTCAAAAGAATATTGCCCATGATACTGCCCCATGCCACTTGCTCCCACACCGCCAAAAGGCAATTGTAGTTGCGTGATTTGCACAACGCAGTCGTTGACGCACCCATTGCCAAAGGATAATTGCGTTAACACTTTATGTTCATTTTCTTGATCATGGGTGAATAAATAAAGGGCGAGTGATTTAGGTTGCTGCTGAATGGTATGAATCACCTCATCTATTTTCTGATACGTAAGAATAGGCAAGAGAGGACCAAAAATTTCTTCTTGCATGATAGGATCTTCCCACGTGAGATGATGGATAAGCGTAGGAGAAATATAACGTGTGGCTGCATTAATTTTACCGCCACATAAAATAGTTCCTTTTTGCATGAGGCGAACAAGTCGTGCAAAATGGGCTTGATTAATAATTCTGCCGTAGCTTGGACTTTTTTCTGGATCATCGCCATAAAATTGATGTAACACATTTTGCATTTTATTTACCAATGCTTCCTTACACGATTCATGCACGTACACATAATCCGGTGCAATACAAACTTGACCAGCATTAATGGTTTTCGCCCACATAATACGCCGCGCTGCTAAATCTAGATTAGCGGTTTCATCGACAATGCAAGGACTTTTGCCGCCTAATTCTAATGTCACGGGTGTCAGCTGCTTAGCGGCTGCTTGCATCACGATTTTGCCGACGGTCGTTCCGCCAGTAAAAAAGATGTAATCGAATTTTTCAGCTAACAATGAAGACATTTGTTCTGCATCAGCCGCAATGGCCATGAGATAATCAGGCGAAAAATGCTGATTAATTAATTGTAAAATCACTTGTTGCGTATGCGGTGCTAGTTCAGAAGGTTTAATCACCGCACAATTTCCGGCACTGATCGCACCAATTAAAGGCGACATGAGGAGCAGAAAAGGATAATTCCATGGTCCTATAATCAGCGTACAGCCATAAGGTTCAAAATGAATTTCAGAACGGCCTGGCCAGAGAAAAAAAGGAGTGGGTACTTTCCGTACGCGTGACCATTTTTTCAAATGTTTAATGGCAAAATCGATTTCTTTGAGGACTAACAGAATTTCATGCAGCATCGCTTCTTGCGGGGCTTTATGTAAATCGAGGTGCAGCGCTTGCACGATAGCCGATTCGTGCGTTTGAATAAGGGATTTTAATTTTCGAAGTTGAGTAAGACGGAAAGCAATCGGTAAGGTAACGCCTGTCTGAAAAAACAGGCGTTGGTGATGAAAAATATTATCCACGTTAGCATTTTTTCCAGCAACGCGGAATAAGGAGACTGGCAGCCATTAATTTAATCGGTTCAGAAAGTAGGAATGGCAAGAGACCTACTGCAATCGCTTTATCCCACCCCATAAAGAAAGAGAGTACTGTCAAACCGGAGAGGAAAATAATACTGGTACCAATGCAAGCAGTAATAAAACTACGCAGTACAGTCGTCGCCCACCCTTTTTGTGCTAAATAACCACTCACAAAAGCAGCAGGTAAGAAGCCTAATAAATAACCGCCAGTGGGGCTTAAAAAATGACTTAAAGTGGCGGAATAATTTATAAAGACAGGTAGGCCGCAAGCGCCAGCAATAAGATAAGCGGCAATGGTATAAGTGCCATAACGAGCACCATATACCATACCAATCAGTACGACTGTTGCACTTTGAAAAGTTAATGGAACGGGTTGTAAAGGGATGCTGAGTTGAGAAGCAAAAGCTAACACGATGACGCCAGCGAAGACGAGTAGCGCTTGGTTGAGGAAAGAATTTTCTTTTGGCCAAAAAATACTAAGTGTGCGGTTCATAAGCATGCTTATTTCCTGTTCATTTTTAGTTAAAATCGATTAGAACACATGATAATAATTAATTGAGATAATCACAACTTACTCGAGATGATTTAGCATCAAGCATCAGCGTGAATTGCCCTCGATAATCCGCTAGTGCCTCATCTACTTTAGTCGGAATATGGCTGCTTTGCAAAGTAATAGGAAGCGAAGCGGACTTTGGATGGCCTTTATAAGTAAATTCGATTTTCGTTTTGTTATCGGCTGCTGTACAACGAATGCCGCTTTTTCCTGAAAAATCATAATCGATAATTAGCCTGTCGCCAGGATTAGCAACGAGTGTGAAGGGAATAGGTCGGTAAAGTTCGTTTGCTTTCGCATTGACTAGACACAATGCAACTATAGAAATAGCGAATGAAAGATATTTCATCATGGGATGATCCTCTCCTCATTTTTGTTGGTAAAATTTTATACTAAATTTCTAAGGTGTATAAAAATACCACATTTTGGAGAGGAGATAAAGCTTACATCATCTCATATTGCGGTCCGCTACCTCCTTCAGAGGGAGTCCAGACGATATTTTGCGTTGGGTCTTTGATATCACAGGCTTTGCAATGGATACAATTTCCTCCATTAATCATTAACCTAGGCTCATTTTTGTCGTTATAGATAATTTCATAGACACCCGCCGGGCAATAACGTGTTTCAGGGGAGGCGTATTCTTTCAGGTTGATGGTAATGGGGATGCCGTGTCGGTCTTTCAGTTTTAAATGATAGGGCTGGTCTTCTACATACGATACGTTGGCAAGATAAACCGAGGAAGGTAAATCAAACGTGACGATATTATCATGTTTCGGGTAGTCAATTTTTTTGCATTGATCCGCTTTTTTCAAACAAAGATGATCAGGAAGCGAATGATGTAATGTCCAGGGGGCACGTCCGCGTAGTAGATAGGAATCAATCGCGGCATAGATTAAACCAGGCCATAACCCATAGCGTAGCGCAGGGCGAATGTTACGAACTTTATATAAGTCATCCCATAACCAACTAGCTTGTAGATTTTTAAGATAATCCGTACATTCGGAGCCAGTGGCTTGTTGAAGTAACAAGAATAAGCTCTCCGCGGCTATCATCCCGGATTTCATCGCATTATGAATGCCTTTGATTTTGGCAACATTTAAAAATCCGGCCGCATCGCCAATGATGAGTCCACCGGGGAAGGTTAACTTAGGAATAGATTGCCAACCACCTTCTATTAACGTACGAGCGCCGTAAGCAATCCGACGACTTTTTTCAAGCAGCGGGTAAATCGTTGGATGCGTTTTGAAACGCTGAAATTCTTCGTAAGGATTTAAGTAAGGATTTTCGTAATCTAGACCGATGACAAAACCAATGGCGAGTAAATTCTTATTAAGATGATAAACAAAAGAACCGCCATAGGTTTTATGATCCAATGGCCAACCAACGGAATGCATGACGAGTCCCGGTTGATGGAGCGCTTCGGGAATTTCCCATAATTCTTTAATGCCTAAGCCATAAGTTTGAGGGTCGACGCCATCGTATAAGTGATAACGCGAAAATAAAGTTTGTGTCAGTGAGCCTCGGCATCCTTCAGCAAAAATCACTTGTTTAGCGCGTAACTCAATGCCAGGTTGATAATTAGCTTTGGGCTGGCCATGTCTGTCTACCCCTTTATCGCCAGTCATCACACCACAAACACGATCGTTCTCATAAATAATGTCAGTCGCGGCAAACCCAGGAAAAATGTTTACGCCTAACTGTTCTGCTTCTTGGGCTAACCAGCGGCAAAGTTGCCCTAAGCTGATAATGTAATTGCCGTGATTACGCATGGGCGGCGGTGTGGGAAAACGCCACATTTTCTTTTGTGTCATGAAGAGAAATTGATCTTGTGTGACAGGCGTATGAATGAAAGAAGGTTGCTTATTTTGCCAATCAGGGAGCAATTCGTTGAGTGCGCGCGGTTCTAATACAGCGCCTGATAAAATATGTGAACCGATTTCCGCACCTTTATCAATGACGCAAACCGTTAAAGGGAGAGCGTGCTGTTGGCTCAATTGCATTAATCGAATGCTGGCAGCTAACCCCGCGGGCCCTGCACCAACAATCACAAAAT
>SCTP01000042.1 GCA_004322325.1 Gammaproteobacteria bacterium
GACGTGGATGCGAGTAATCTTAAAATTAAAGAAAGTCACCAACCTTTTACGGATATGTTGATTACAGCCAAAATTAAGGGGTTATTTATTAAAGAAAAAGTGTTTGGTGATAGAGACATTGCAGCATTAAATTTGAGTGTGGAAACGAAAAATGGCGTGGTGTATTTGACTGGTATTGTAGATAATCAAGAACAATTACAAAATGCGTTAAGACTAATTAGAAGTGTAAAAGGCGTTAAAAAAGTGGAATATCATGTAAAACAAGTGACGCCTGTTAATGGTAATCAACCTAGTACTTAAAAGACTAATAATGTAAGAATATAATAATTTTTAGTTAGCTGCCACTTCCACTATGGGTGTGGCAGATTTTTGTCTTGATTTTTAGTAAGAACTTAACTATTATTCGCGTCTTCTAAATAATAGAAGAAAACGAGAAAAATATGCGAGCCCCTCGTCATAATGTAGAAGAAAATTTACAAAGATCAATCATGGCTCAAGATGCAGAAGCAGCGGAATCAGAGATTAACTTAATCCTAAAATATAAGGGCAATCCACCCCCTAGTTTGGGAAGCGTTGATGATAATAATAAAAGTTTTTTATTTTATGCATTACAATATGAGCTGGAAGGAATCGCAAAAAAATTATTGGAGCTACAAAAAGATGATAAAAGTATTATCTGTGGAAAAGATAACCAGAATACCACTTTGCTTTGGCTGGCAGCTTCAAAAGGATACGCAGATATTGTCCAAGAACTTATTCAGCTTGCTGAGCAGCATGGAGAAAAACTTTGGTTGGAAGCAGATGATAATTATTCTACACCACTGCATATTGCTTTAAAGAAGAAAAAATTTGATGTGGCGGGGATTTTACTTAAAAAAATAAGTGAAGAAGAGTGCGCGGCGCACATTCTTGACCACATAGATAATAAAAGAAACACTCCTTTGCATTATTTATTTGAAGATAAACTCTATTTTCACCTCAATATAGATCTAATCCGTTCGTTTATCTATATTGGAGCGGATATTCATATTAGTAATGAACAGGGTGAGACGGCTTTTTCCTTGTTGTGCAAAAAAAATGAATATAACCAAGTGAAGCTTTTTAATAGTCTTAACCCAGAAAAGCAAGCTACTTTTTTGGATGCTTATCAAGCTGTTTTAAATGAAAATGAAAACCAAGAGGCCATTCAATCCGTTTTTTTGAAATGTGCAGGAAGAAATAGCTTACTTGCAACATGTATAGCTAGATTTCCTGAAGCGATAAAAATGGCAAATGAATTGTTACCACAGACAGTCACATTTAGTTATAACTATAAAACCTTTTTATCCCCTGTTAAATTATTAAATCGAGATATCCAAAAATGTATTAATAATACTAAGAAATTTTTAGATATGTTGCAATACGATCGTCCTTTAGTTACTTTACCCTATACTTTTTCAACAATTTTATTACATGTGCCTGGCCCCGTTATGGTGGCAACTTCGTTTTATTATGTATTGCAGGACATTTTAGAAAAAAATGAGCAAACATGTGATCCCATTACATTCAAGACTATGATTAATTATTTATCCCTTCCCATCAGTTTCTTGGTGTTCGCATTGACTTTCCCACTGGGCATATATGAAAAATATCCTCTTCCACTTTCCTCTTCTGAGTATCAATTTATTGTTGATGAGATACAAGATATTTTATCTCGTTTACGAGTGATAGAAAAAAATGAGTTGCAAGCAAGGCGCGAAAATTCTCGACTGGCTCCATATTTTAAACCAGATCTTAATAAGAATATGCAAGATTTGGAAAATGAAATAGTGAGATTAAGGCGAGGGCCGTTAAATATTCTCAGAGTGGAAGATGCTTTTGTGAGGATAAAAGAATATTTAGAAAACATGCAAGCAACGATGCTGAGATCAAAGCCTTCTCCTTTTTTATTTTTCAAGGCCACCGAAAATAGAAATGATTCGTCGATAGTTGAGGCTGAAAATAGGATAGAGCGGAGGATATTGATTTAATCAAGTATAACTGTTTAATTGACGTCTATACAAAATTAAAAAAATTACTGTTGAGGTGGCATTAATTCTTTTAGTTGCTCAATTATTTTCTTTATTAATTCATCCGCCGGCAACTCCTTGCTAAGTCGCGTTCCTTGGCCTGCCCATAATGACATCCATTCAAGTTGGTCCTGTCTAGCAGACTCTTTACGAATAGGTTGAGTTAAATAATGTTGAAAAGGATATTCAAGGATGTCTTCTTCATATTTTTCCATTTCTTCGATAAATTTATTTTGAATGCCTCGTGCTAGTTTACCAGAAAATACTGTGGTTACCACGGTACTTTCTTCATTGCTTTTTAATATAGCTTCTTTGTATTTCTTATGTACGCCACTTTCTGGACAAGTGAGAAAAGCTGTACCCATTTGTACTCCAGCAGCGCCCAACATTAGCGCAGCACCTAGTCCCCGTCCATCCATAATACCGCCAGCAGCGATAACAGGAACATTGACAGCATCAACCAGTTGCGGAACGAGTGCCATCGTCCCTATCAGTGATTTTTTAAATGAGCCTAAAAAGCTTCCTCGATGACCTCCTGCTTCGCTTCCTTGAGCCACAATAAAATCGCAACCATTTTCTGCAAGTTTTATCCCTTCTTTTACAGTAGTTGCTGTACCTATTAAAATGATTTTTTGTGCTTTCAATTTCTGAATTTGATTAGCAGTAGGTATGCCAAATGTGAAGCTGACAACAGGAACTTTTTCTTCTATTATAACTTCTAATTGGGCATCGAAAGAATCAGCCATAGGTATGGTTGCAGAGGAAGTGATTTTTAGCTCTTTATTATATTTACTTAATATCTTTACCATCTTTTGTATTTTTCTTTCGGATATGATGGTCTGTGTTGGAGTGAATAAATTTACGCAAAAGGGTTTTTGTGTTAGAGCACGCGTTTCGCGTATAGATTTTCGTATTTCTTCTGCAGATAAATATCCACCACCAATTGAGCCTAAACCATCTGCATTTGAAACGTTTGCTACAAGTCTGGGAGTGGTGGCACCACCAGCCATCGGAGCTTGTATAATGGGCGCTTGAATACCAAGCTTTTTTAAAAATGCTCTTGCCTGTAAAGACCACATACCATCAATCTCCTTTATCTACGGTTTATAAAAGCAACTTCCTCTTTAGGAGGAGGCGGGAAACCTATTATTTTACATTAAAGAACTCTTGTGCAACGTCGTGCTGCAATGGTGATTAACAGTGAGCAAATTAAATTTTATTGGAAATTGGGTTTAGAAATTATACAGACGAATAAGATGGTACTTGCCTAGAGAGACTGATATTGCCAAGATATCACAAGCAGATTTAGATCAGTTAGCTGCGAAAATGAACCGATGCCCTAGAAAATGTTTGGGGTATAAAACACCGCAAGAACTGTTTATACAGCAGTACAAAAATGATTGTCGCATTTGGAGCTAGAATGCGCCCATGATAAAATCTGTTTCGAATGCTATTACTTTGCCTCAATATGAATAATCGCACCAAAAAACGTGAAATATTGAGGATATGTTTTAGTGCTAATTGAAGAGGGAGGCTTTGTATAATCGCTATAAGTTTGTTCAAAAAATAACAATCTGAGTGATAAACTTTCATTAATTCCATAACCCTAAGATTTATCTATATTTCTTGTATTTTTTGCCACAAAAAGTTACTATATTTTGTGGCAAAATAGGAATTGAATAATGACTGAAACGGTCGTAAAAAATGTAAAAAATAGGATTATCAAGCATGGCAGAGGGTGGTGTTTTACCCCAAAGCACTTTCTTGATCTGGATAGTGATACGGGCGTACGTAGTGCTTTATCGCGACTTCAAAAAGATAAGTTTATCCGGCGGTTAGCCCAAGGTATATATGATTATCCCCGTGAACATCAAACGCTAGGTATTCTTCCTCCAAAAGCGGAAGACGTTGCAAAAGCCATAGCAGAAAAAAATGGAATTGAATTCCAACCATCAGGCGCATATGCGGCCAATCTTATTGGGCTGTCAGAACAAGTGCCTGGACGTATTGTATTTTTAACGAATGGCCCGTCAAAAAAAATTAAAATAGGGAAGCAAGAAATTCTTTTCAGGACAACGACAGAAAAAAACATGTATCCTGCCGGTACTAAAGTCGGTTTGGTGATACAGGCATTTAGAAATCTTGGTAAAGATAATATCGATGATATTGTCCGAGCTAGAACACGTAAGTTTCTCGCAGGGACAAGCAGAAATGAATTTATTAAATATTTAAGATATGCACCACAATGGATTCGGGAGCATATTTTCAGCATTATGGATATCACGCCATGACAGAGTTGCACTTACTTTCCGTAACAGAGCGTGGAGAATTTTTTGAGGCTGCTGCTGAAGAGTTGGGTATTCCTTTTGAAATTATCGAAAAAGATTTTTGGGTTGTTTGGTCATTAGAAAATTTATTTTCGCTTGCTGATTTAAAAGACCACTTGACGTTTAAAGGTGGAACTTCATTATCTAAAGTATATGGAGTAATAGAGCGATTTTCGGAAGATATCGACCTTTCAATTGAAAAAGAATTTTTTGGCTATGGTAAAAATAATGATCCTGAGAAGGCTGAATCAAAGAAAAAGCAACGAGCAGCATTAGAAAACCTTTCCTCTGCATGCTCCAAGTATGTTCAAGAACAATTAATCTTGAATCTAGGAATTACCATATCGGATAAACTGCAAATATCTGAAGGTTGGAATCTTGCAGTAGATGAAGACGACCCTGACGGTCAAACGTTACAATTTAAGTATCCTAGCGCTACAGCCAATAATGGTTATATTCGTCCCTCTGTTAAAATTGAGTTAGGTGCACGATCCGAGCATTGGCCGGTGAGCAAGCATAAAATTCAAAGCTACGCCAAAGATGCGCTTAAAGAAAAAGTTACAGAGCCAGAAGTGTGGGTTAAAGTTTTAGATGCTAAGCGTACATTTTGGGAAAAGGCTACTATCCTCCACCAGTACGCGCATTTGCCAAAAGATAAAAAATTACCGCCAAGAATATCAAGACATTATTATGATTTTTTCTGCCTTTTAAATTCAGACGTAAAAGCTGATGCTATTGCTG
>SCTP01000293.1 GCA_004322325.1 Gammaproteobacteria bacterium
CTGGTACGCATAGGCGAAGAAATCAGTGAACAATTGAAATATATTCCCGCAAAAATCAGCGTCATCCATCAAGGCTACGCTTACTGATCTAGCTCCACCCGATGGCGTTTAACCATTCGTCTGTGGGTGGAATGAGTTTTCGTGAACGTAAATCAAATAATCCAATGGTTAGCTCAGCAATGCAACAAATTTCATCGCCTCTTTTCATCTTTTGGAGAATTTTTCCTATTTTTTTCTCGTAAGAAACCAGTTGAGTTTCAATCACAACTGCATCTCTTAACAATAATTCTTTTAAATACTGAATGTTAATTTCGAGAATGGTCGGGCCAATGCCTGTTGATTTCATTTTAGCAACACCGTACCCTCGTTTTGTGATCAATTCCCATCTTGCTTCTTCAAAAAGCACGAGATAGGCTGAATTATTCATATGCCCGAAGAGATCAAGGTACTGTTCTTTGATAGTAACTGGATAAAAAAATAGTTCTGCTGTCATCTTAATTCACCGTTCCTTAAACTCAATACTTGGCTAGTATAATGATTTGAGTCAGCGATGCAAATAGAGTATTATAATCCGCTTAATTTAACTGTAATAAGCAAAAAAGACGCCCTTTACTATGCTCATCAAACTTACCAAATTAGCTTGTCATTTCCTAAGCAGTCTTATGCTCATTAGCACCATTAGCGTAGCTCATGCTGCTGCACCTATCATCATCCAAAAAAACTTTTGCATTGCCAACATTAATCACATGCCGCAATATAAAATAACTTTCACGATTCCTTGGCGTGCTAAAGACGAATATACACCTCCTGATGGTAAGCCTATAGATAGAGATCGTTTTTTAGTTTTACGTTATTATCAACCCTGGGGAGATGGTACAGCGACAGGTTGGCAACAATTAGTGAATTTACCTACCGTTACATTTGATGGTCAACCATTGATGCTTTCTACCGTTTTCGCTTATTCAAATCCAGAATGGTTTAATTATGGGTCAGTTGGTCTTGGGTATGATCAATATGCACAATATTTTGGTGTTGATATACCTGAACCAACAAATCTATTAGGAGCCACACTCACTATTGCTGGGCCTTTCCAGCAAACTGCTTATTTTAGTGCTACTTTATACGCAGGATATTACGATGAAGGTTCGCACACTGAATTAGCTGGTTATCAAGAAGAATTAATTGATAGTGCAATGCTAACACTTCCGTTACCATGCAATCCTTATGTGGAAGGTCATCCAAGTGTTTTTGCTTATCCAGCACCAACGAGTGAAATGGCGCTTAATAACCAACATCCAGCCACTTTTTTAAATCAAAAAGATAAAAATGCTATGCTCGACAACTTACCTATTTCTACTACCCATCAAATTAGCGTTTATCGTCTGGACAGATATGAATCGGCTAGAGTGATTGCTGATGATATTGCACCAGATGGCTGTAGTCGTGCTTATCTGATTGGACAAATGGCATCAGGACAAGATGTGGCTATTTTACGCATTAAAGTTCCCACTACTTTTATTGATAGTGATAATCCCAATAAAATTTATAGTCACTATCAGGCTCAATATTTTAGTGTCGGTTCACATCGTAACCCTCCTGCTGATCCTACCGATCTTTTAAGTTATTGGGCTGTCAATGCTCGTATGCTGAGAGATTATATGGATGATCAAGGTTATGCGTATGTTTTCTTTGCACCTAACGCTTACACAAATAACCTTGCTATTGAGCAAAATACCCCGCCCACACAACCTCCTATCATGACCTGGGGCAGATACAAGGGCTATCTTCTTGGCGAACCTGATTTTGCTATTATTCTTCGGTATCGTGCTCCTGATTCTTCCTGGAAAGGCAGCCCTGAAAATGCTAAATGTTATGCCACTCCTAAACAATTACAGCCGGTGACAGTGGCAGAGCTAGGAGAATATACACCAGAAATTTTTGGCGATACGCTGGATAATTTTTTAAAAGGTCATATTGGCAGTGTGGATAAAGATAGTGCTTGGCCAATTACAGCGGCATCAAAAGCAGAGTAAGTTTGATAGTGGTGATTGAGCGGAAACCTCTGCCGCTCATTAACTCATTTCCATCTCATCTTTAATAAAATCAGCAAAATCTGTCATATCAAATCGAGTATGGGTATTTTCTAAAATAGAAATATATTTATTGCGATTATCGACACGAACGACTGTCCAAGGATAGCCGCCAGAAGCAAGAAACGCATTCATCAAGAAGCGACCAAGACGTCCATTGCCATCCATATAAGGATGAATATACACAAAGAAATAATGACCTAATACGGCATTTACACCAGGATGTGGCTCATTTTTCAAACAGTGAAAGAAAGCCTCCATCGCATCACCAACAGCTTCTTTCGAGGGCGGCGCATGCCTTGAATTACGTATAAATACGCGGTCGTTTCGATAACCAAACAATGCTTCTGCTGGCAAAATGCCTGCTTGAACAGAGGGCTTAAATAAGCTCTGATACCATTTTTGTAAATTTTCTTTGATAAGATCTGCTGCATTTTCTCCCTTGATAATCCGCGCCACATCCATTTTTACTTGTTGAAATGCGTCATAATAACCTTTTGCGGCTAGGGCATTTCTAAAATTATTATCGTCAATATTATTGCTCGGGTTCCATCGATTGCTTTTCACCCGATTAATCAATTCATTTGTCACTTGATAACCCTCGATAGAGAGTGAGTTATAAGCATCATACTGATAAATTTCATCGACTTTATGTAAATAAGTCTCAGGATGTTTCGGTAATCCCAGTGGCGGTGGAAAATGTTTAATAACAGTATCACGTGCTTCCGCCCACATAGCAGGAACACGCCCTGCATAAGGTGACTTTAATCGTGTTGTCATTAATAAGGGAGCAGTTTGTTGAAAGGGGTTAGTCGGATGCACCAATATGCCTACTGTTGCCAAATCATTTTTAATGGTAGTTGCCATTTTATCATCTCTTAAAAATTGATAAGCACCAATAAGACGAG
>SCTP01000294.1 GCA_004322325.1 Gammaproteobacteria bacterium
TTTTGAAGTAATATCCAAGCAAAATAATAGCGCGGCTAAAGCGAGTAAGATGCCAAAACAACAAAAAACACTGCGTCTATAGCCTAACCAAGTGAGGATAACAGCGATTAATAGTAGAAAAAAAAGCAGTGCCATCATGACGTTTTTTTCTCCTTTGAGAAGATAATAGAGTAACCCATTGATTAATCTTTAACAAGTAACAACATGTTCTTGATAATTAAGCAAATAATCGGGATAATTATTTGCTCGCCTAAAACCTAAAACATGGAGAAAATGATGGAGGCACACCCACACTACAAACCTACTACCACTAAGCGTGTTGTTTTACTTGGCATGCTGTTCGTTACTTTTCTGGTGGTATCTAATCTGACCGCATTTAAAGTAACAGAGATTCATTTTACTGAGCGATTCTTCATTAATTTTCCCGCCTCGTTAGTATTTTTCCCCTTAACTTATTTTTTTGATGACATTTTAACTGAAGTCTATGGGTTTAAAATGAGCCGCTTAATCATTTGGGGTGGCTTGGTCTGTAGTGCGATTGTCATGCTATGCACTAGCATTGTTATTTATTTGCCATCCTCACCAATATGGGATGAAAATACTCATCATGGTGCTACTGCTTATGCCTTGGTATTTGCGGGGTCATTCCGAGTCTTAATTGCTTCCATTATTGCCTATTTTTCTGGTGAATTTCTTAATTCCATTATTTTAGCAAAATTAAAAGTATTGACTGCTGGAAGATATTTTTATCTACGCATCATTTGCAGCACAGCGATTGGCGTTGGCATTGATAGTGTTATTTTTTGTCACTTAACCTTCTGGCATATCATGCCCCATCACCTCATCTGGAACATGATTTTAACCTTGTATTTATTCAAGCTAGCTTATGAATTTGTTATGCTGCCAGCAACCTATTTACTCACGGCTTATTTAAAGAAAGCCGACCAAATCGACTATTACGATACGCATACGAAATTTAATCCGTTTTCTTTAAGTTTATGTGATGATAATAGGAGTCATTAATGCAATTTGTATATCATATTGAAGGGATGCATTGCGCATCATGTATTGAAAAAATTAAATCGGCATTATCTCCCCATTTTAAAATTATTGAAGTAACACTTAACCCACCCATCTTAAAAATAGAAGCTAATCAAGCCCCTTTATTAAATGATCTCAATAAGCATATTTCCTTAGCTGGGAAATATACTTTACGCCTGACTTCTGAAATTGGATTGCGCGCTTATTACCCCCTATTTTTAATTGCAGCTTATATTACAGGCGTAGCTTCTATAAATAACTTCCATTGGCAGGGAATAAATTGGCAAGGCTGGATGAATCAGTTTATGGCTGGTTTTTTCTTGGTTTTCTCTGCATTTAAGTTCCTCGATATTCGTGGTTTTGCTGATGGGTATGCTACCTATGATTTGTTAGCACGTCGTTGGCACACGTATGGTTACCTATACCCTTTTTTAGAATTAAGCCTAGGTATTTTATATTTAACTCAATGGCTGCCTATCATCACACAACTTGCAACGATTATTATCATGGGTTTTTCAAGTATTGGCGTAATAAATAGCTTACTCAAAAAACAAAAATTTCAATGCGCATGCTTAGGCACAGTCCTCAAAGTTCCACTCTCAAGTATTACCCTCATTGAAGATTTAACAATGGTGGTATTAGCCGCACTAGCATTAACCATGGGATAAGAGATTCATAATGCTAGGCACCGAGAAATATCCAATAACGCATTATGGCGTTGTTGGCGCAATCATGGTGGATGAGTTCATGATTGCATTCGCTCGATAGTTGCTGGGGGAAGGCACGCGTTCAGTAGGTCGTGTGTTGCCTGCAAGAGAAGGAACATCTGTGCTGCCTGTGTTTGCGCATCCCGATAGTAGACTGACGGATATCATTGCGATATAGGCTAGTATGTGTAATTTCATTGAAAATTCCTTTAAAAATTAAAAATAGTTTCCAGTTATACTCATGTCATTCTACCTGTTTTAAGTCAACCTTTATACGATGGTCTCTCCTCAATAAATCCTACTCATGAGTGTACTAATTTAGGGAGTGCTTACCTTACATTTATAACACATTTTTATTTAGGATACAGGCTACGCTTGCTATTGTGCAGTAAAGCCGCCATCAACAATTATTTCGCTTCCAGTCATGTAACTTGAAATATTCGAAGCCAAGAATAAAATGGCATAAGCAATTTCTAGCGGCTTTGCTACTCTACCAAGTGGTGTAGATTCAGAAATTTTTTTCCATGC
>SCTP01000295.1 GCA_004322325.1 Gammaproteobacteria bacterium
GCATTCAGATAAAATTATTGACTCTACTTTTAAACCATCTAAGCGCTAAGCGATAGATAAGGAAACTGTACCTTGATAGTATCATATGATACTATCAAGGTATGATTAAACCACCCTTTGACATCACCCCCACCATCCTTAACCAATGCCTAAACATTGCTCAGCAAATAGGCGTACTCCAAGGCTTGCGCTATTCGACCCCACCTGTCGAATTACGCCGAACAAACCAACTGAAAGGCATTCAAAGCTCTCTTGCCATTGAAGGAAACACACTCACATTAGACGATATTACGGCAATCAATCATCACCAACCGATAGTCGCAAAACCAAGAGAAGTATTAGAAGCAAAAAACGCTCTCGCGGTTTATAAAAAACTTACCCATTGGCAACCCTATTCCATGGAATCTTTCAAAAAAGCCCATGCAATGATGATGCAAGACCTTATTAAAGAAGCAGGACATTGGCGTACAAAAAATGTGGGTGTTTATGCGGGAAAGCAACTGACACACATGGCTCCTCCTGCGGAAAAAATTCCTCAACTCATGCGTCATTTATTTGAGTTCTTAAAAGCGCAAGATGATATTTCCTTATTAATTAAAGCGTGTGTTTTTCATTATGAAATCGAATTTATTCATCCATTCATGGATGGTAATGGACGTATTGGACGCCTGTGGCAACAAATAATCTTGATGTGTTTTAATCCTATTTTTGAATTTATTCCCGTCGAAACATTAATAAAATCTCATCAAGATGAGTATTACGATGTTTTAAAAACTTGCGATCATATAGGAAACTCAACTGCTTTTATTGAATTTTCACTCACCTTAATTCATCAAGCACTGCGAGCATTTTATGACACCATCTCTTATCAACCCAAAACAGCAAAAGATCGATTGATGACAGCCCAGCAAGCCTTTAGCCGAAAAGAATTTTCACGTAAGGAATATTCATCTCTTTTTAAATCTATCTCAACCGCTACAGCGAGTCGTGATTTAGCTTTGGGTGTTCAAGAAGGAATGTTAAAGAAAAAAGGCGAGAAAGCAAGAACATTGTATTGGTTTTTTGACCGTAATTAAATACGGTATTATTTCTTATCTTTCCTGGGTAAAATTGCACCACTAAAGAATTTAACTAGCGAATTGGACTTAAACGCATGCGAAATATAAGCATAACGATCATTATAAGTTTTATTTTTTTCTCGACTAATATCTTTGCTAGTTACGATAAGAGCTGGTATCAATGGGACGATTGGTCAAGAGAATATCCGGTTGGTTTTGCTGTCACAAAGAAGGATGTTGTCCTGATGGGGCGTGCTGAGATGAATAAAGATTTAGCCCCTAATATTAAATGCCCTATGCCCTATCTTGCTGTTATCCATCCTTGGAATAAAGCTCGCATCAAAACAGACGATCTTCAATTTTACTCCTTCACTAAAATTCAACAACTCGTTGCTATCAAGGATTTTATGTATGAAGAGAATGTTCCCATTAAAAAAGGTGAGGTTATTGAATACCTACATTATGATTCAGAAGGTGATTTTACCGTTCGCATAAAAGGTAAAGAGTATGATTCCGGACAATTTCTTTTTGATTATGTCAGAGATGATGATGGGGAATCTCAAGAGGATGACTGGGTTCAAGTTACTTGTTTAAATGGTAAGCGTGCTTATTTGTATTTAGGCGATCTTATTGATGAGGATAAAGATACCGGTCTGGTAGAAGGTGTTTTATCGTTTACGCCGGATAGCTATGATGTGGTTCATGATCTCACGGAAAAAGAGAAATCTGATTTGGAGCGAGCTGCAGCAAGTTAGAGGGGAGTGCTTTATAAGCAACTTCGACCTTATCTGAGCAGTGCCATTCTTTTTCTCTGCGTCTACCGCCACTAGTTTTACAATGCAGTTGTATTGATGGAAATAATCGCAATAAGCCGTATATCTTGAAATTATCCGCCAGCATCTTTCACTGAATACCGATAACACTCATGCGCATACGGATTAAAGATAATATTCGTCTGCAAAATCTTCTCCATCAACTCATCCTTCGCCATTTTTTCAGCCGTAAACTGCCATAAAATCCCATGCTGAATCGCATTCACCCCACTAACAGAAAAATGATCTTGCAACGTCTGCTGCTTTTGCTGGCCAATCATATCCTCTTTGCTGCGCACCAAAAAAACTACCGACGCTTGTGACTTAACCTCTTCCGGTATCACCACCACTTCTTTACGCTCATTATATAGAACCCCGCTATTTTTGATTTGCTGAACCATAGCAGGCGAATCACACTGAATTTCCCAATGCACTTGGCGTTTCACTGTCACCGGCATACCTAACTGCCTTAACGTATTTTGCACCGTTAACGCATGATTATCCGTAATCATCAACTCCACCACACACTCATGCGCTTGAGCTGGCTTTTGATAAGCCGGTGCTACCGTACGGCGCGGGTAATAGTAAAGCGGAATAGCCTGTTCAACACGCCCTGCTGCAATGTAATCACGCATGGATTGAAAAATAGGATCACCGTTGAGCGTACGCTCTGGATGCGGCATGATTGCCATCACATTGCCAGCTTTGTTAGAAATAGCAGCGATGTTGCGCATGGATCCATTCGGGTTAATCGGGAAACGATCAATGATATCTCCACTCGCATCGCAATATTGAAAGACGTTTAAACCTTGGTTTTCAATCTCTTGCAACAATGCTTCGGTCATCACAAAACGACCTTCGCCATGTGCAATCGGAACATGCAAAATATCTTTTGGTGTTAAATGACGCGTGAAAGCATTACGTTGATAGCCATCCGCTAGCCGCATGTTGATCCACGTATTGTAATAACCCGTACCGAGAATCTTCCCATCAACAACACGTTTATTTTCTGTCAGCACCATGGCTAATTTATGGTTTTCTAATCCAGGCACTAATCCCGTTTCCACTAAAATTTGCGCACCATTGCAAATCCCTAATACTGGCTTACCTTTCTCACTTTGCGCTTTCACTTCCTGCATCACCGGATCTAATGCCGCGATAATTCCTGCACGTGATCGGTCTTCGTATGAGAATCCACCCACTATCACGTAACCGTCCATTTCACGCAATTTGTCTTTGGGTTCATTCCATAAAAACTCAACAGGCTCCATACCAGCACGCCGCACCGCTAGCATGGTTTCACGCTCACAATTAGAACCTGGAAATTGGATGATAGCAATGCGCATGTTAGATTAACCTCACTTCTTGCGGACCATTCACAACACGGCCGATTTCATAGAGTGGATCGCTTAAAGCTGCTTGCATGAGCGCAACTGCCTCTGGAGGCACGATCATCACCAGCCCTATTCCCATATTAAACGTGCGATACATTTCATGATCATTTAAGCGGCCAATTTTATGCAGTACATTAAAAATCGGTAAAATGGGACAAGCATTTTTATGAATTTCTACTGCACAATTCGCTGGCAAAATGCGGGGAATATTTTCTAATACACCACCACCGGTAATATGTGCCATGCCTTTGATCGGGATTTTTTTCGCTAGCAGGTGTAAGACGGGTTTAGTGTAATTGAGATGCGGTGTTAATAAAGTTTCCCCTACTGTTTGCGCGAGCTCAGGTAAATGTGTATCAACCGTATAACTTGCGACATCAAATAATAATTTACGAGCAAGTGAATAACCATTCGTGTGCAAACCACTTGCTGGAAAAGCAACTAACACATCACCAACGTTAATATCTTTGCCTAAAATCGCTGCGTCTTTTTCGACAACACCCGTAATCACACCAACTAAATCATGCTCACCAGGAAGATACGTGCCCGGCATTTCGGCTGTTTCACCCCCGACCAACGAAATATCATTTTCACGACAAGCCGCCGCCATGCCAGAGACAATCTGCTCAACTACTTCCGGTCTTAACTTATCATTCGCAATGTAATCGAGTAGCGTCAGCGGTTTGGCACCTAATACAATGATGTCATTCGCCGTAGCACTCACCAAATCCATACCGATGGTGTCAAACTTCCGCATCATCTTCGCCACCATCATCTTCGTGCCTACACCATCAATACTTTGCACTAACACCGGATGTTGATACTGTTGCATCAGCGGCTTTAAATCAAACATCGCACCAAAACTGCCAATGTTCGTTAAAACCTGCGGCGAAAACGTACTTTCAACCGCTTGCTTAATACGCCGCACCGCTTCATTACCCGCTTCAATATCCACACCCGCTGCTTTGTAATCTACTGTCGTCATTACAATAACCTCTCTCGTAAACCATGCTCCCAGGCCATTTTTGCTTGCTCGATGGTAAGATCGATAACATCATTCATCAACAAACGAGGTTCTGCTCTCGTTTCACCTAATAAGATGAGGGGTACTTGCTGTTCTGCAAATAACTTTCGAATGTCTTTCA